>QBXG01000014.1:0-29581 GCA_003283445.1 Prochlorococcus sp. AG-321-D23
TTCCTATTGAAAAAAAACCTTTTGATGAATTTATTAAGGATCATTTATTACCTTCCATAATTCATGAATTTAAAGTTAGAGGATTTGAAGTCGCAGATATTAATTTAAAAAACACATCAAGACCAATTGCTGGTGATAAATGTTGGGTTATTTTTTGCGAAATAAAAGATATTTGCAACTTTTGGCTTTCATTTGAAAAAGAGGATATAAGCTCGCTAAAAAGTATTTCATTATGCAAATCTGATCAAAAACCAAGTGTAATTGAATCATTTTTAATAGATGAAAAAAGAATAACTCTCAAATTAATTATTTCTAGAATTCTGCAAAGATTGAATGGACAAAAATTAATTGGCATTAATTAAAAAAAGTTAAAGAATAACACCTAGTTAACTTTTTACTCAAAAACACAATAAATAGTAAATAATAGTAATAACGAAATAGAGAACATGGCACAACAAACTATTGAATCGAATAAAAAAAAATCAGTTAATAGAGGTAAGGATATCGCTAAGGATACGATATTAACTCCAAATTTTTACACCACTGATTTTGAAGCTATGGAAAAAATGGATTTATCCATTAATGAAGAAGAATTGGAGGCCATATGTGAAGAATTTAGAAAAGATTATAATAGGCATCATTTTGTACGAAATAAGGAATTTGAGGGGGCGGCAGATAAATTAGATCCTGAAACAAGGGAGCTTTTTGTAGATTTTTTGGAAGGAAGTTGTACTTCAGAATTTTCAGGGTTCCTCCTATATAAAGAATTGAGCAAAAGAATTAAAGATAAGAATCCACTGCTTGCAGAATGTTTTGCTCATATGGCTAGGGATGAAGCAAGGCATGCAGGATTTTTGAATAAGTCAATGAATGACTTCGGTTTACAGTTAGATTTAGGATTTCTAACAGCGAACAAAGATTATACTTATTTTGCTCCAAGAGCAATTTTTTATGCTACATATATATCTGAAAAAATTGGATATTGGAGATATATAGCAATTTTTAGACACCTTGAAAAAAATCCTAGCGGTAAGATTTTTCCACTGTTTAATTTCTTTGAAAATTGGTGTCAAGATGAAAATAGACATGGTGATTTCTTTGACGCATTAATGAGAGCACAACCTCGAACAGTTAAAAGTTTAAGCCAGAAATTTGAGATCTTTGGTTATACCTTGAAACATCCAATTTTTGATTATTACCATAGATTTAGATATTTTTTAAATAATCATCCAATAGTTTCTAAATTATGGTCTAGATTTTTTCTACTAGCTGTTTTTGCAACTATGTACATAAGAGATCTTGGCACCAAAAGAGATTTTTATGGTGCACTGGGCTTAAACGCTAGAGAATATGACCAATTTGTTATTAACAAAACAAATGAAACATCTGCCAGAGTATTTCCTGTTGTTTTAAATGTATATGATGAATCTTTTTACGAAAGATTAGACATAATTGTTGAGAATGGTACGCGTTTATCAGAGATAGATAAAAAAGATAATCCAAATGTAATTAAAGTATTATTTAAATTACCCATCTTTATTTCAAACGGTTATCAACTGATAAGACTATACTTATTAAAACCTCTTGAAAGTGATGATTTCCAACCATCAATTAGATAATCTGATCTTAACAAAGAGCTAAAGTTATAAGATTCAAATGGTATCTGCGAGTATTAAATCTTCCGAAATTAGATTTGGTGAATGTAATAAAAAACTTCTAGAAGAAGTCATTTTCTATGGCATATCCCTAGGTGCTGATTTTGTAGAAATATTTATTGAAAACTCTGATAATTCTAGTGTTCTCGCAGAAGAAGATTTTATTACAAATGTAAGTCCATCATTCAGCAAAGGCGCTGGAATAAGAATATTTAAAGAGAAGAGAGATGGGTTTGTGAGTACTAATGACTTATCAAAACATGGATTAATGAGATCTATTTCTCAAGCAATCGAAATGTTAGATATCTCTAAAAAAACTAATAAATTAATTTTTAATGGACTTAAAAAACTAAAAGACTATAGTAAGTCAAAAATTGATTGGCTTAATGAAGTGCCTACAATAAATGAAGTAAGCGAAAAATTATTACTTAGCACTAAATCATTAAAAAAGGATAAGAAAGTAGTTGTTAGAAAAGGTAGTTATGCAAGAAATTGGCAGGAAGTAATAATAGCTTCAAGTGATGGAACATACGCTACTGATATAAGACTGCATCAAACGGTAGGACTAAACATAATTGCTAACGACGCTCAATATAGATCAAACGGGAGTAGAAGATTTGGATCGCATGGAATTCCTAATGAATTCAGATTATGGGATCATGAAAAAGCTGCAAATGAAGTTTATGAAAGTTCAATGAATATGTTGTATGCAGACTATGTTCAAGCTGGACAAATGCCAGTTGTATTAGCTAATAAATTCGGTGGTGTTATATTTCATGAAGCTTGTGGGCACTTACTTGAAACAACTCAGATTGAACGTGGAACAACTCCATTTAGTGATAAGTTAAATGAAAAAATAGCACATGAGTCAGTAACGGCAATAGATGAGGGCCTTTCTGAAGGATCTTTCGGATCATTATCTATTGATGATGAAGGAATGGAACCAGAGAAATCAATACTTATTAAAGATGGCATATTAAAGAAATTTCTTTCTGACAGAGCTGGTGAATTAAGGACTGGTCACAAAAGAACCGGTAGCGGTAGAAGGCAAAATTATTCATTCGCTGCTGCATCAAGAATGAGAAACACTTATATAGCTAAAGGTGAATTCACTAAAGAAGAATTAATAAATAGTATTAGCGATGGGCTTTACTGTAAGTCAATGGGTGGTGGAAGTGTAGGAGCGACAGGCCAATTTAATTTCGCTGTTGAGGAAGGTTATTTAATAAAGAACGGTAAATTAACTAAACCAGTAAAAGGAGCAACATTGATAGGTGACGCGAAAGAAGTAATGCCAAAAATATCTATGTGTGGAAATGATTTAGAGTTAGCTCCTGGTTTCTGTGGTTCAGTCAGCGGAAGCGTTAATGTAACAGTTGGTCAGCCACATATTAAAGTCGATTCCATAACAGTAGGTGGGAGATAAAAAAAATGAATCCTACTGAAATAACAACTCAAATATCAACTGCTGCAAATATATTAAATATTGATAAATGGGATTACGGTGCTAGTTTTTCTAATGATTATTCTGTTCAAGTTGATAGAGGAGCAGCAAAACAGTTAAAAGCATCTCAAAAACAGGTCATAACATTAAGAGTTTGGAATAAAGACAACTTAGTTGGTATCACAACTACAAGTGATCTAAGTGAAACAGGTATTAAAAAAGCCTTAAGACAAGCGAATATAGCTTCAGAATTTGGAAATAAAAATGAATTTACTGATTTTTCTCCTTTAGCCAAAGATCCTATACAAGTAAAAGAAGTTGATAAAAAAAATCCATTAGGAATCAAAAAGCTACTTAAAATTCTTAGAGAAGCTGAATCGAAGCTAATCGATAGTCATGAGGCTATTAAATCTATACCTTACAACGGATTGTCAGAAAGTTTTTATGAAAGAATTTATGCCAACAGTGATGGTGCATTTCGAAATTATAGTAAAAGCCAAGCTGCTATATATTTATATGCGAGAGCAGAAGAAAAAGATAAAAAACCTCGTAGTTCAGGTTCAGTTAAACTAGGGTATGGTGTTGAAGACATTGATATTGAATCCTGTATCGAAGAGGCCGCAAAGAAAACAATTGCACATTTAGATTACTCATCAATAAAAACAGATAAGTATTTAATCTGTTTATCACCTGAAGCATTTCTAACGATAATTAATGCATTTAGTTCAATCTTCAATGCTAGAAGTATCATTGACGGTGTAAGTCTTTCAGATAAAAACTCGATTGGTGAATTGATTTCAATTCCAGCTTTGAATATCTATGATGATGGGCTTAATGATAAAAATATATCTTCTGCACCATTCGATGGTGAAGGGACTCCAACAAAAAAACTAATGTTAATTAATAAAGGTAAATTAGAAAACTTTCTGCATTCGGAATCAACTGCAAAAATTTTTAATACCCTACCCACAGGACATGCTGGACTTGGATCAAAAGTCTCAGTTTCTCCAGATTGGTTAGTAATTGAAAAATCTAATGAATGTTCGGACTTAAACAAGTCATTGGTACACACAAATTATCAAGGAGATTTTGTATATATTGAAGAATTAAACGCAATTCATGCAGGAGTTAAAGCTAGTCAAGGTTCCTTCTCACTTCCTTTTGAAGGATGGCTTTATAGAAATGGGGAAAAACGTTCTATTGAATCAGCAACTGTAGCAGGAGATATAAAGTATCTTCTAAAAAATATAATAAATATTGAAAATGAAAAAGAATTAACTACAAGTGGAATTTCTCCACATGTATGGATTAATGAATTATCTATAACCGGTGACGAGTGAGAATTATATTTTGGGGTACGCCTGAATATTCAGTTAAAAGTCTTGAAGTATTAAAAAAATCAGATCATGATATTGTTGCTGTAATTACCCAACCAGATAAAAAAAGATCTAGAGGTAATAAGTTAATATCATCACCAGTGAAGGAATATGCTATTAAGGAAAATATTCCAATATTTACACCAGAAACAATTAAGGGAAATATTCAATTTATAAGAAGACTTAAAGATTTATCATGTGATCTTTTTATTGTAATTGCATATGGAAAGATATTACCCAAAGCGATATTAGATATTCCTAAATACAAATCATGGAATGCACATGCATCACTACTTCCAAGATGGAGGGGTGCTGCACCAATTCAATGGTCAATATTAGAGGGAGACAAATTTACTGGTGTAGGAATAATGAAAATGGAAGAAGGATTAGATACTGGGGACGTTCTAGTTGAAAAACAAATTAAAATTGAGAATAATGATAATCTTAAAACATTAACTAAAAAATTAAGTGATTTATCATCAGAGTTATTTTTGAGAGCGATATCAAATATAGAACAAAATAAAAATAGAGATATTAATCTTTTACTTAAAAAACAAACAGATTTTCAACGAGAATTAAAATATGCAAGAATGATTAACAAATTAGATTACATAATAAATTGGGAACATTCTTCAACTGATATTTATAGAAAAATAAATGCCTTATACCCAAGAGCAAATACAACTTATAAAAGGAAAAACCTCAAAATAATAAAAGTAAAGATCCTAACAACGCATGAAATACGCAATAAAAATTATAAAATTTTAAGTAATGTATTAAAGCCCGGAATAATTATTGGACTTATAAAGAATGTAGGAATTATAATAACCACAAAAACTGATCCAATACTTTTATTAGAAGCAAAACTAGAAGGTAAAAAAGTATCTAGTCAAAATCAATTAATACAACAATTAAATCCTGTAATTGGAGAAAGTTTTTCTGACTAAATTATTTGATCCCTTTTTGACAAACCCCAAATGAAAGAAATTAAAATCAAGATATAAAAATAATAATCTGGAAGGATTGTCTCAGTAATTAATGTATTTAGAAGAAGCTTTATACCAACAATTAATATAGCAATGTAACCAGCAGTTTCTAATCTTAAAAATTTCTCTAAAAGACTAAGAAATATACCTGAAGTAAATCGCAATGCTAATACACCTATAATTGCTCCAAAAATAATAAGAATATATTGATCACTTATGGCAACAGCTGTTGTGATGCTGTCAATTGAAAAGGCGAAATCAGTCAAAGAAAGTAAAGCAACAATCCTTAGAAATTTAAAATTATTATTGTTCTCATTGTCTGATTGATGAGTATCGGACTTGCTGTTAAAAAACACATTTGAAATAAATAAATAAATAAGGTATAAACCTGCAAATATACGAATTATTATAAATTTCAGAAGAATATTTGATAGGAGAATAAGAAATATTCTGAATAATAAAGAAATAGTTATGCCTATATTTAAAGCTTTAGATCTCAATAAAGAACTATCAAGAGATTTAGTAAGCGATGCCAAAGCAATCGCGTTATCTGCCGATAGCAACAATTCTAAAATAATCAATATAGGTAAAAGTGTAAGAATTTCTGACCAACTATCAACCTGATCAAGCGTTGGTATGAAGGAATTTATTGCAGCAGAATCCATTAATTATTATTCACAATCTTTGTAAAATATAATATAATATAACCTTAAGTAGTAATCAAGTTAATTAAATATAAATGAGTTTAAATTCATTAATTAGTTATATTTCAAATTCACAAATAATAACAGAATTAGTAAAAAGAATTAAAAATAAAAATGAATTAAATATTATTGGCTCAAGTAGATATGCAAAATCAATTATAATAAATAGTATAGCTAAGAAAGAAAATAAAGATATCTTACTTATAAGTCCTAATGAAGAAATTGCATACAAATGGTATGGATATTTCGATAGTATAGATAATAAAAATATATTATATTATCCTCCAAGTGAAAATTTACCATATGCATCAATTAACAAGTCAAAGGAAACTGAATATTCACAGTTATCAGTTATCTCTAAAATTATTAAAAAAGAAAGAAAAGATATAAATATAATAATAACAACTGAAAGATCACTTCAACCTCATTTAATTAATAATAATCAATTTAAGGAAAATATATTTACATTAATTAAGGGAAATAAACTAGAAATTAAAGAGTTAACAAAAAAGTTAGTCTTACTCGGCTATACAAAGGAAAATTTAACTTCACAGGAAGGGTCATGGAGCAGAAGAGGAGAAATTATTGATATTTATCCAGTTAATAATGAACTGCCTATAAGAATAGAATACTTTGATAATATTATTGAGAAAATACGAGAATATGATCCAATAACACAAAGGACATTAGATAGTATTAATAAGGTTGAAATTGTACAAGTCGGATTTAATTTATTAATAAGAAAAAGGTTAGAAAATTTATCAGAACAAGGTACATTTAATACAGAAGAAATAACAACTAAGAATAATCTTGATAGATACTTGGGGATAATTGAAGAACATCCATCAAACCTATTAAATTACATAAATAAAGAAACATTAATTGTCATCGACGAAAAAGAAGAATGTAATAAATTTTCTAACCATTGGTGTCTTGAATCAGATAATAATTTTGAACTATATAAAGATGAAATCACCAATAACTTAAAATCTAATAATATAAATATAAAAGTTAGATCTAACCTTCATGAAAAGTTTGAATCAATTATAAAAACTATTAATATTAACAATGTAATAAATTTATATGAATTTGAGTCAAAAAGAAATATAGATAATAGATTTCTTTTGTCAGATAAACGCATAAATACCTCTAGTAAAAATATTGGCAAACTTTCGAAAGAAATAAATAAATTTATATTAAATAAAGATAAAGTGTGGATATTATCAGCGCAGCCACTACGAACAAGAAGTTTATTTTTTGAGCATGAATGTAATACAACCTACTTAGAAAAGCCCAACGATCTTGAAAGCGCGTATAAGTTAATTGACAATTCGACACCAGTGATTATTAAAAATAAAAATAATTATGAAATAGAAGGATTTTATTTACCGATATGGAAAGTAATTCTAATAACAGATAAGGAATTATTTTCTCAGCAAGCTTTATTTAATAATGTATTTATAAGAAGAAGAAAAAGGAGTGTAAATTCAAATATAAATGTAAATAAAATAAATCCAGGAGATTATATAGTTCATAAAAATCATGGTATTGGTCAATTTTTAAAAATAGAAAAAATAAACATAACTGGGGAATCAAGAGACTACTTAGTAATTCGTTATCTTGATGGAAAAATAAGTGTTGCAGCTGATCAACTTGGGAGTATAAACAGATATAGATCTAGTGGAAAAATAAAGCCTAGAATAAATAAATTAGGAGGTACAGAATGGTTAAAAATAAAAGATAAAAATAGAAAAATAATAAAAAAAGTTGCCTTAGATATATTAAAACTTTATGCAAAAAGGGAAAAACTTAAAGGTCATATATTTCCAGAAGATGGACCATGGCAAAAAGAGTTAGAAGAGTCATTCCCTTATCAACCTACACCAGATCAACTAACAGCTGTTAAAGAAGTAAAAATTGATATGGAAAGTGATAAGCCAATGGATAGATTAGTTTGTGGAGACGTCGGGTTCGGAAAAACAGAAGTAGCAGTAAGAGCAATTTTTAAAGCAATTACATCTGGTAAGCAGGTAATCTTACTTGCTCCAACAACAATCTTAGCTCAACAACACTGGAGAACTTTTTATAATAGATTTTCTCCTTACCCAATAAAGGTTTCATTACTGAACAGATTTAAAACTAATACTGAGAAAAAAGATATTTATAATGGTCTAAAAAATAATAAAATAGACTTAGTTGTAGCTACTCATCAAATTTTAGGAAAAGAAATCGAAATAAAAAACTTAGGATTACTTGTTATTGACGAAGAACAGAGATTTGGAGTTAGGCAAAAAGAAAAAATTAAAAATATTAAAACAAATATTGACGTTTTAACTCTCTCAGCTACACCAATACCAAGAACTCTATATATGAGTTTGTCTGGCCTTAGACAAATGAGTTTATTAAATACTCCTCCTCCCTCTAGAAGATCGATTAAAACGTATTTATCTGAAATTGATATGGATGTAATCAGAACTGCGATAAGTCAAGAACTTGATAGAGGTGGTCAAATTTTCTATGTTCTTCCAAGGATATCTGACATTGATCAAGCGGTTAATAAATTAAAAAATATGTTTAAAGATTTAAAGTACATTGTCGCTCATGGACAAATGAATGAAATAGATCTTGAAAATGCAATGATTGCCTTTAATAATGGGGAGGTTGATCTAATGATTTGCACTACAATTATTGAAAGCGGATTAGATATACCAAGAGTAAATACAATCGTAATCGAAGATTCACATAAATTTGGTTTGTCACAACTTTATCAATTACGTGGAAGAGTCGGAAGAAGTGGAGTACAAGCTCATGCATGGCTATTTTATCCAAATATAAATAAAATTAATGAAGCCTCTAAGCAAAGGCTAAAGGCCATCAAAGATTTCTCTGAACTAGGAAGTGGATATCAACTAGCCATGAAAGATATGGAAATAAGAGGAGTTGGTAGCTTATTAGGCGAGGAACAAAGTGGAAAAGTTAATGCCATAGGATATGACTTATATATTGAAATGCTTCATGAAGCAATTTCAGAAATAAATGGCCAAGAAATACCTGAAGTAAATGATACGCAAGTTGATTTGCCGGTTAATGCTTTTATACCTGCAACATGGATATTAAACCGAGAAGAGAAACTAGATGCTTATAAATATGCTACCGAATGTACTACCCATAAGGAGCTTACAGAGCTAGCAACTGACTGGTCAAATAGGTATGGAGTTTTACCCAAACCTGTTGAATCCTTAATACAACTAATGAAGTTAAAATTATTAGCAAAAAAGTGTGGCTTTAATAAAATTAAACTTAAAAAACCAAATGTAATAATAGAAACTAGGCTAAAAAACTCTACATTTAAACTTATTAAAAAAGGTTTACCATCAAATATTCAATCAAAATTTAATTATGAAGAAGATGATCAGTTCTCAAAAATAACTATTAGAGGATTAGGTGTCACAGATATTCAAAATCAAATTGATCAGTTAATCTATTGGTTAGGACTTTTTGTAAAAGAAATAAATAACTTTGATAAAGAAACTTACGTTACAAAGATCTAAAACATTAAATAAATATTTAATAACCGCGGATAAGCTAAATTTCGGTTAGGTTAGTAAAAATTTTTTGGTTAAATGGGTGAATACATTGATGTCGGATTACAAACTTCGATTTTACCTTTTACTTTATTAATTTCATCTGTAGCAGTTGGTATATATGCTTTACTAGGATTTGAAACTGAGAATGATGACGATGATTCAGATTCTGGAAGTGGTGGGTTGATGAACCCTATTTAAATGGTAATCGGCTAGTTTTTCTTTTTACTACTTTTAATATCCTTAAAAATGAGCCTATAAATAAAATCAAGGCAAATATTAATGAAATTACAATAAATATAAATAAACAAATTTCATAAACATATGAAATTGAGTCCAAAACGTTAGCAAACAATTTACTAAAATTAATTAACAAGTTTTTAAAAATTGAGATTTTATTAGGGATTAAATATATTAGATAAAATATTAAGGTACTGAAAAAAATCATAATAAAAGATTCATTTATCAATTTACTTTTAGACTTTCTTCTCAAAGATAACTTTTTTTTAAAAAAATATTTATCAGAATTCTTATTCAAATTTGGTATTTTTAAATCAGCCATTTATAAAAAATCAAACTAATAAATCAAACTAATAAATTAAAAATAATTCTCAAATAAGAATTATTTTTTATAGTAACTTGTTTGAGGATTTAATGCTAATAAGTTTGTTTTTAATATTTATTAAAGAGCTATTATCATTTCCATCATAAACATAAATTAAAGCCGTAGAAACGAGAAAAATAGAGCATAATGAAAATAATGGAGGCAATAGAAAATTAAAGATATTTTTTTTATCCAATAAACTTAAATAATTTTTATTTTTAAAGTTTGTAAATTCTTTTTGATAAATATTTTTAACTTTATTTGAAGAACATAATTGGTCAAAACAATTAATAGTATCTGCTAAAACTGAATTTCCAATTCTTATATTTAAAGGCTTAACCTCAGGTTTGGAACTCTTCAAAAGAAGTATATGTGTATAAAAATTTTCAGAGGTAATATCAATTAAACTGGATTCATATCTTGGATTTTCATCATTTAAAAGGGAATTAGAGTAAGAATAAAAAGCCTTCATAATTGACTTTAAATGTTCCAAATTTCCCTCTACAACTGGCTTATCAATAATCATAAGTTTCCATTGCGAAATAATTGATATATAGTCTTTATTTTCGTTATTCGAATAATCAGGCAATCCAATAATTTCAAGGCTTACTGAAGATTGATTAAATAAAAATTTATTTTGCAACATATCAATAATTAAGTAAATTTGTTCTTAATTTTAGAAAACCATCGTCTGAGACGCACAAAGCTAAAGTAAGTATAATTTTATTAAAAACCTCATCATTACAATTAGGATCAAGAAGCTTTTTGACCTTCATACTATTAGTATTAAACCTTTCATTAATTAATTCAATATATCTTTTCTTAAATTCATTCCAAGCATTAGGATTTCTAATAAGATCATCTCTGGATTGAAGTATTTGTCTTATGTAAGGATATAAAAATTTTGCCATTTCAGCAGCAAGTTTAATTAGTGCTTCAAATTCCTCTAATTTAATATTGATATTATTAAAAGAATTCCTCATTGGGTTATTATTCCTTAGTTTCCAAATAGTAACTTTATTAGGTATAACTTCCTTTAAATTAAGTTTGGCTGATAAAGAATGTAGAGATTCAGCACCATTTAAATCAATAGTTTCTAGAGCTAATAAAAGTAAATCAAGTCTTTGTATAGATTCTCTAGATATCTGTTTTCCTTTGGATAAGTTAGTAATGGTCAACTTAGAACGCTATTTACAAATCATAACAGAATATTTATTATTTACTTTGAAATAAAAATGTGTAAAACTCATCAAGTTCTTCAATTGTTAATATTCCATAATTCCAAAGAAGAATAGGAAGTGGCGTATTATTTTTAATTGACAACTTTAATCCTAGCTCGATCGAAGACTCGTTTAATCCGATTTCATCCATAAGAAAAAATATTATTTTTCTATTTGAATAATTATCCATAGAAATTATTTAATTGATGAATAGATTAAAGACTTAGTCATATGATTTAATATGGTTTTCCTAATAAAAATAAACTTATTTAAAAGTAAAAAAGAGAATTTTCTAAAAGGTAATAAGAAAAATTTATTATTTGCAAAAAATTGAATTAAAGAATCTGTAACAACAATAGTTGAAATAATATCTAAACATCTTATAAAATAATAATTATATTTAAATATTTTTAAAGCTCTATTACTTACAGGAACGTTTTTATTAAAAATATCATATATGACATTAACATCTCTCCAACAAGTGTTTAACCCTTGTCCTCCAACAGGATGGAAGGTATGAAATGAATCTCCAACAAATACAACCTTTTTTAAATTAAAAATTGGCAGACGAAAAGATAGAGAAACAGGAAAAATATTAATATCGCTATTGATTTGATCTAACTTAAAATTATCAGGCAATATCGTGGACAAGTTATCTAACAAAAAGCTTTTACTTGAATTTAATCTATCCATTGATTTAGATGTAGTAGCTGTCCAAATTATTTGATACTTATTTTTACCTAGTGGTAATAAAGCTAATGGACCTTCCTTTCTAAATATTTCATATGCACGCCTAGGAACATTTCCCCTAACTAAAACTTCAAATGTTAAACAAGACTGATTATATGATTTTCTAATATCTATAAAATTTCGATTTTTTTTATGGTTTGAATTTGCTCCGGTTGATACAAATTCATAATCAAATTTAATATCATTGAAAGGTAGATTTAAAGAAGATTTAAAAAATATATTATCCACATTATCGACCTCATCGAAAAATACATTCATAAGATCAGAATGTTTAACTACCCAACCAATAGTATCTAAAGAACAAATATCTTTATCTAAATCAGAAGTAGTTAAAATTGTAAAATCTGAAGTTACACTGTCTGAAATTGAAAGAGAATCAAATTTATAAAGATAAGATTTTAATTTACTCCAAAGATTAAATTTTGAAAGTATCTTTCTTGTTGAATGAGTAATGGCGTATGTTTTGTCTTTATTTATTAGTTTCTCTCTTGTTAGTAAATCTGTTATGTAAATATTGAAATTTAATTTCGCTAAAGATATAGCCAAAAGTAATCCAGAGGGACCAGAACCAACAATTTTAAAATTTAAATAATTATTCATTAATTAATATATAACTACAATTTACTTCAAATAAATATAGCAAATTTCTTCAAATGCTGGTCGAAGCAAATAAGGATACTCTCCTATCCAAATATTTTCGTCAGGTAACCATGCATCAGTCAAGGAAATCTCTCTTTCAAAGTTTCTATAATTAGATGAAATAATGCATCTAATATTGGAACCAACTCTAATTCGACTATGTTTGTTTTCCATAGGAAAACTAATTTTGTCTAAATAACCATCCTCATCCTCCAATTCAATAACTAACCAAGTTCTTTTTTTTTCAATCAACTCTAAACGACCTTGCCTATTTGATTGCTCACGTGAACTTTCAATTCTTTCAGTTTTATAGATATCAGATACATAACCATCAAATAGAGAAAAGAACTTAGATTTTTTATATTTAATATTTTTTCTACTTGATTCAAGAATTGGTCCCCATATTATGTAAAGAAAAAAAATCACACATAACAATAACCAAAGATTTTCAGTCTGAGTTGAGGATTGGCTAATAAAAAGCAAGAGATTTAAAACTCCTCCAATAGAGGAAATAATAAGTTTCTGCAAAATTTTTCTTGGATCTCCAAGTGTATATTTAAACTGACCACCTGTCCCCACAGAAGGGATAAGTTTAGATATTTGATTTTGTTTTATTGGTATAAGCATTTAGAATATTAATTTTTCAAGTCCATAAATTAACGAATCAAATTTACCTATTTTTCTTATTGCCTGCAAAACGCCAGGCATATAAGCTTTTCTGTCAATCGTGTCATGTTTAATTGTGTATGTTTCTCCAGGAGAACCCATAATAACTACCTGATGAGCCAAAAGCCCAGGCAATCTTATTGAATGAATATTTAGGCCTGAATCTCTAACACCTCCTCTTACACCTTTTAATGATTCAGATTCCTTAACTAAGCTTTGATTATATTTTTTTGGATATTCTTCAATCATTTCAGCAGTTTTAATACAAGTTCCACTAGGAGAATCTGCTTTTTGATTGTGATGCATTTCTATTAATTCAATATTATCGTAAAACTTTGCTGCTACAGAAGCAGCTTGTTGAAGAAGAACCATTCCTACAGAAAAATTTGGAATTATGGCACAACCGATGTTTGCTTTTTGAGCAAAAATAGCTAAATCATTTATTTGGGAGGGAGTAAGGCCTGTAGTCCCTACAACTGGCGATATCCCATAAGCAATTGCAGATCTAGTATTTTCATAGACAGAATCAGGATGAGTAAAGTCAACTAATACTGGCTTAATTTTCTCATTTCGATAATCTTGACTTATTGAACATAAAGATCCCTCAAGATCATTTGAGACAAGAACATCACTTTTTTTAAGATTTAACAATTGTGAAATGTTTTCACCATTATTTTTTTTATTTGTATCAATTGCTGCTACAAGTTCACAATCAGAAGAATTCAGGACGGAATTAACAACCTCACTTCCCATTCTGCCTAATGCACCAGAAACAAGCACAGGTGTAGTTTTTTTAGAATTTTTGATCATTTTTAATTAAAAAATTTTTTTAAAGGTTGTTACACGCTATTTATATTGCACACAATAACGGCAATTCACCCGTAGGCTGGTAAAAATACTTAAAGAGAATCAATGTTTACGCAGGTCCGCTCAGCAAATCGCAGAGTTTCTCCTGTTGAGGATAACAAACATAAAATTGTAATAAAAGCAGTTTATGTTGTCCTTGAGCCACAATATCAAAACTCCTTAACAGAAGCCGCAAAATCAATAAATCAAACCAATGGCCCTATAGGGATAGATCTTAGCGGATATTTAATAGAAGAACTTAGAAACGATAAAAATTTCGAAGACTTTAAAGTTGATATAGCTAGAGCCGATATTTTTGTTGCCTCCCTAATATTCATAGAAGATTTAGCACAAAAAGTTGTAGATGCAGTTACACCATATAAAGAGAATCTTAAAGCCTCTATAATTTTTCCTTCAATGCCTGAGGTGATGAGATTAAACAAATTGGGTTCATTTAGCATGGCTCAACTTGGACAATCTAAAAGTATTATTGGAGATCTTATTAAAAAGAAAAAAGAATCTGATGGTGCTAGTTTCCAAGATTCAATGTTGAAACTACTTAATACCTTACCTTCAATACTCAAATATTTACCTGTAGAAAAAGCACAAGATGCAAGAACATTTATATTAAGTTTTCAATATTGGCTTGGCGGAACCACAGAAAATCTGAAGAACTTCTTATTAATGATCTCTGAAAAATATGTAGTGTCAGAAAATATAAAAGATAAGTTAGAAGAAATTAAAATACAAGATCCTGAAACTTTTCCAGATTTAGGTATATGGCATCCATTAGCACCAAATATGTTTGAGAGTTTAAATGAATATCAAAATTGGGAAAAAAATAGAAAAGATATAAAACCAAAAGATGATAAAACTCCAACAATTGGATTAGTTCTACAAAGAAGTCACATAGTTACAGGTGATGATGCTCATTATGTAGCCGTAATACAAGAATTAGAATATCGAGGAGCTCGTGTTTTACCTATTTTCTGTGGTGGATTAGATTTTTCTAAACCAGTAGATGAATTTTATTATGATTCAAATGATAAGGAAAGAGCAATAGTTGATGGGGTTGTATCTTTGACAGGATTTGCATTGGTAGGTGGTCCTGCAAGACAAGACCATCCAAAAGCTATTGATGCACTTAAAAAGCTAAATAGACCATATATGGTTGCATTACCATTAGTATTTCAAACAACTCAAGAATGGGAGGAAAGTGATTTAGGATTACACCCTGTTCAAGTTGCACTCCAAATTGCGATACCAGAATTAGACGGAGCTATTGAACCAATTATTCTTTCAGGTCGTGATGATGCTACTGGTAAAGCTCATACTCTCCAGGACAGAGTAGATATTATTGCTGAAAGAGCTATAAAGTGGTCCACTCTTAGGGTAAAAAAAAGAGAGGAGAAGAAGTTAGCCATAACTGTATTTAGTTTTCCACCTGACAAAGGTAATGTTGGAACAGCAGCTTATTTAAATGTATTTGGTTCTATCTATAGAGTTCTTTTAGAAATGAAAGATAAGGGGTATCAAATTGATGATCTTCCTAAAAACTCCAAAGAATTAATGGAGAAAATCATTAATAATCCAGAGGCTATGGATGGTTCTCCTGAATTAAATATTGCTCATAAGATGACTGTAAAAGAATATGAGGAATTTACACCTTATTCAAAGAGATTAGAAGAAAACTGGGGTAAACCTCCTGGTAACTTGAACAGCGATGGACAAAATTTACTTGTTTACGGGAAACATTTTGGAAATGTATTTATAGGAGTACAACCAACATTTGGATATGAAGGAGATCCAATGAGATTACTTTACTCAAGGAGTGCAAGTCCTCACCATGGATTTGCAGCTTATTACACATACGTAGAAAAAATATGGGGAGCTGATGCCGTTCTACATTTTGGAACACACGGTTCACTTGAATTTATGCCTGGAAAACAAATGGGTATGAGTGAAACTTGCTACCCAGATTCTTTAATAGGATCTCTGCCAAATTTATATTATTACGCGGCAAATAATCCATCAGAAGCAACAATTGCAAAAAGAAGAGGTTACGCATCAACAATAAGTTACCTAACTCCTCCAGCTGAAAATGCTGGACTCTATAAGGGGCTTAAAGAATTAAGCGAGCTTGTAGGTTCTTATCAACAACTCAGAGAAAGTAGCAGAGGTATACAAATTGTTAATGCAATTGTAGAGACTTCAAAGCAATGTAATCTTGACAAAGATGTAGAACTCCCTATTGGTGAAGTAGAGGAACTAACTATTGAAGATAGAGATCTGTTCGTAGGAAATATATATAAACAATTAATGGAGATAGAAAGTAGATTACTACCATGTGGACTGCATACAATTGGAGAGGCTCCTACTGCTGAGGAAGCGGTTGCTACATTAGTTAATATAGCTTCGTTAGAGAGAGAACAAGAAGGTCTTAGATCCTTACCAGGTTTGTTAGCAGAATCAATAAATTTAAAAATTGATGAAGTTTACGACGGTAATAATAAGGGGAAACTTAAGTTTGTTGAACTAAATGAAAAAATTATTAAAACTGCTAGAGAATCAATATTTGCAATGGTTAACTCTCTAAAAATTGTAAATGAAAGAGTCTATTTGGAGAAATCACTATTTTCAAAACTATTAGATTTCTTGAAAATATTTGGTTTAAATTTACCTACTCCTTGGCTGAGAGTATGTAGATTAAATGGATTTAATGAAGTAAATCAAAAAGAATTGAATAAATTATTTGATTATTTATTATTCTGCCTTGAACAGGTTTGTGCAGACAAAGAAATGGATAGCCTCATAAAAGCCTTGGATGGGAATTATGTATTACCTGGGCCTGGGGGAGATCCTATTAGGAACCCAAGCGTTTTACCAAGTGGTAAAAATATTCATGCACTTGATCCACAATCAATACCCACGACTGCAGCAGTTGCGGCAGCTAAATCCGTTGTTGATAAATTAATTGAAAGACAAAAAGAAGAGCAAGGAACTTGGCCTGAAACAATAGCTTGTGTTTTATGGGGTACTGATAATATCAAAACTTATGGTGAATCTCTTGCTCAAATTTTATGGTTTGTAGGAGTCAAACCAAAACCAGATTCTGTTGGCCGAATAAATAAATTGGAACTTATCCCGTTAGAGGAACTTGGCAGACCCAGAATTGATGTAGTTGTAAATTGTTCTGGAGTTTTTAGAGATTTATTTATAAACCAAATGGCACTAATTGATCAAGCAGTTAAATTAGCCGCTGAAGCAGAAGAACCATTAGAGTCCAACTTTGTAAGAAAACATTCATCAGAACAAGCTGAAAAAGAGGGCACCTCAATAAGAGAAGCTTCAGCAAGAGTATTTTCGAATGCTAGTGGAAGCTATAGTTCAAATGTCAATTTAGCTGTTGAAAATTCAACCTGGGAAGAAGAAAATGAATTGCAAGAAATGTACTTATCAAGAAAAACATACGCTTTTAATGCTGATAATCCTGGAGAAATGAATCAAAAAAGGGATGTATTCGAGTCTGTCATGAAAACTGCTGATGTAACATTTCAAAACCTTGACTCTTCAGAAATTTCTCTAACTGATGTAAGTCATTATTTTGATTCTGATCCTACTAAATTAATAAAAACATTAAGGGATGATGGGAAAGAACCAAGTAGTTTCATTGCAGACACAACCACATCTAATGCTCAAGTCAGAACACTAGGCGAGACAATTAGACTTGATTCCAGAACAAAGCTTTTGAATCCAAAATGGTATGAAGGAATGCTTAAGTCAGGATATGAAGGAGTTAGAGAACTATCTAATAGACTTAACTACACACTTGGATGGAGTGCAACAAGTGGCCAAGTTGACAATTTTGTTTATGAAGAAACGAATGAAACATTCATCAATGATGAAGAAATGAGAAAAAGGCTTATGGATTTAAATCCTAATAGTTTCAGAAGAATAGTTGGAACATTGCTTGAAGTTAATGGGAGAGGTTATTGGGAAACATCCGATGAAAATATAGATCAACTAAAAGAACTTTATCAAGAGGTAGAGGATAAAATAGAGGGAGTTAAAGAGTAAATATTAATTATTATTTCTAAAAATTTGATCTGCAACTTTTAGAACTTGACAATTTATTTTTACATTATGAACTCTTACTAAGTGAATATTTTGTTGAGAACAAAGACAACTAATAGGTAGTGTTCCTATATCTCTTTCTTTGGGATTAGGTTCATTTAAGATTTCTCCAATAAATCTTTTTCTTGAGGCCCCAATTAAGAGTGGAAATTCAAATTTTTTAAATAAATCAATATTTCTTAAGATTTCTATATTTTGTTTAGTATCCTTTGAAAATCCAATACCTGGATCCCAAATTATTTTATCCTTACAAACTTTTTTGTTTATAGCTTTTTTTGTCAAACTTTCAAGAGAATTAATAATATCAACTAAAAAATCATCATAAATTGTTAATTTATTCATGTTTACGCTATTACCGCGACTATGAGTAATTACGAAAGGACATTTAAATTCTGAGACAACATCTAATATCTCCTCGTCCCTTCTGCCTCCTGTGACATCATTAATCCAATTAGCACCATTTGAAAGAGCCTCATGAGCAACCTCAGAATTAAAAGTATCTATAGAAATAAGAATATTGGGAAATTCACTTCTAATTTTTTTTAAATATGGTATTAATCTTCTTGATTCATTTTTCGCTCCGATTTCAATCGCCCCGGGTCTAGTACTTTGAGCACCAAGATCAATTACATCAACCCCATTAGAAACAAAATGATTTACTTGATTTAAAACTTTATCTATCGAACAAAAATCACCCCCATCACTAAATGAATCAGGAGTTAAATTAATAATCCCCATTATTGAGGTTTTCCTACCCCAATCATCAGGCCAAGGAAAATTATTATTCGAAATTTGCAATTCTTGAAAAACTTATAGGGTCTAAAGAAGAACCGCCTACCAAGACACCGTCAATATCACTCATTGACATTATCTCATCAATATTATTAGGTTTAACAGAACCTCCATATTGGATAATTACGTCACTAAAGCCAATCAAGCTCCTTATCAAAGCACAGATCTTATTTGCGTCACTCGCTTCACAAGTTTTACCTGTACCGATAGCCCATATAGGTTCATAAGCAACTATAAGATTAGATGGATCAGTATTCTCTAATCCCTGCTCAACTTGTCTGGTGATGACTCTATCGGCTTCACCTCTTTCTCTTTGTTCAAGAGTTTCACCGACACAAACTATTGGAGTTAGTCCACTTGATTGAGCAAAGACAGCTCTTTTATTAATTTGTTCATCACTTTCACTAAAGTATTTCCGAGGTTCACTATGACCAACAATTGCATATTTTACTTTGTGTTCAATAAGCATATTTGGAGAGATTTCTGCAGTAAAAGCACCTTTATCTTCCCAATGGATATTTTGACTTGCAATATTTAAAAAATCAAAGTTTGTATAATTAGAAAAAGTAGAAATAGCTGTAAAGGGAGGTGCTATTACTATTTTTCTGTCATTTGGAATTTTTTCAATAAGAGGAAGAAATTCTTCCAAATATTTTTTTGTATCAGCACAAGTCATGTGCATCTTCCAATTACCAGCGATTACAGATTTTCTCAAAATATGTTGTCCAAGAAAAATATACTAATATAGCCTGGGTTTTTAGGCTAATCATTCAAAAATTAATTCACTTTTTAGAAACATAACTTTATCTCCTTTAACTAATTTTCTTCCTCTTTTTTTTTCTATTTCTCCATTAACTTTTATCTGACCAGAATTTATGAGAATCTTTGCTTCACCACCAGAAGAAACAACGTTATGCCATTTTAAAAATTGATTTAATTTCATTGTTTTATAAATCCACAGCTATTGATAAAGTAAAAGAAGTAATCAAAAATAATATCTTGAAATTAATTCCATCAATCACTCCATATATTAATAGATTTATTAAAGGTTTTATATGCATGATAATTTATGTAGCATGTTGGCCAATATTAGCTTTTTTAGCTGGGAAATTAATACCCGCTATTGGATCTGGAGAATTATCAACCGTAACTAATATTATAATAAATTCTCTTGTTGTATTTTTAATTCAAAAAACTGCTCAATATGGGCAAGATGTTTATATTGCCAAGCCTTCATTAGAAATAAGTGAAGTAATGAGACAAAGATTATTTAGTAAAATTCACAAAATAAAAATGAATTTTATCAACAACATTTCTGCAGGAGATATTACTTATAGGCTTACAGAGGATGCGGACAGAGTCAGTGAAGTGATTTATAAAACATTTCAAGATACATTACCATGTGTCTTGCAATTATTAGCAGTAATTATCTATATGTGTTATTTGGACTGGTCGTTGACGATATCAACATTTATTTTAGCTCCAATAATTGTTTTATCAGTAAATAACTTTGGAAAAAGAGTTTTAATAGCATCAGAAAAAAGTCAAGAATCATCAAGCGATTTAGCAGGTTTAATAGGAGAATCTATAAACGGAATTTCGACAATAAGATCATTTGCAGCAGAAAATTGGATTAAAGGTAGATTTAATACAAGATTGAGAAGTAATAAACAAGCAAAATATAAGACACTTAAATTACTTGCTATCCAACATCCAATAGTAGGTTTTATTGAAGCTTTTGGAATATTGGCAATATTAGGTTTAGGAGCATTAAGAATTAACCTAGGTCTTTTAAATAGCGAAGAATTTAGCAGTTTTTTTGCCGCAATATTAATGCTTATAGACCCAATTAGTCACGTTAGTACAAACTTTAATGAATATAAGCAAGCAGAGGCTTCATTAAAAAGATTAAAAAAAATAAATATGCAACCCATGGAAAAAGATGAGAAAAATTTAGAAAAAATAGCAAAAATAAATGGGAAGATAGAATTCAATCATGTTAGTTTTGAATATAAAAAGGATAGTAAAGTTTTAAAAGATATTAATTTAAAAATTTCAAAAGGACAGGTAATTGCATTTGTAGGATCATCAGGAGCTGGGAAAAGCACAATGATGTCTTTGATATTAAAATTCATAAGCCCTAAAATAGGGGACATATATATTGATGACAAAAACATAAGATCTATAAGCTCAATAGATATAAGATCAAATATTGCCTTAGTACAACAACAACCTTTTTTATTTTCTGGAAGAATAATTGATGTAATAAGAATGGGAAGAAATTTTAGTGAAGACGATGTAATTAACTCTGCCAAGATTGCAAATGCTCATGAATTTATTCTTAAACTCCCTAGTAAATACGAAACAAACATAACCGAAAGAGGATCTAACTTTTCAGGAGGTCAGATTCAAAGATTAGCAATAGCTCGCGCGATATTAGGTAACCCATCAATACTTTTATTAGATGAGGCTACTAGTGCGCTAGATTCAGATTCAGAAGCAGAAGTTCAAAAAGGGTTAAATCAAGCGATGAATAACAGGACAGTTATAATTGTTGCTCACAGATTATCCACTACCCAAGGAGCAGATAAAATAGTTGTTTTTGATAAAGGTAAAATTGTAGATAGTGGGAAACATATAGATTTGTTCAATAAAGATGGGATTTATAAAGAATTATGTGAAAAACAGTTGATAAAGGTTACTTGATTGTATTTAATTTAATAAAAGATAAAATCATGACTGAAAAAAACATTGGAAATAAAAATCCAGTCCTAACTTTTGAGGGGGGTAAATATAATCTTAATGATTTAACTAGTGAAACAAAAGAACTAATTAAAGGATTACAAATAGCTGAAACTCAGCTAAAAATTCATGAAGACACATTTAAATTGTTATCAATTGGTAGAAACTCCCTAACAAACCAATTGAGAGAGAATCTTAAAAATTATGAATAAATTCTACTAGTTATGAATTTCCTGAAGCGATAAAGTATCAATTTTATTTAACCGTAATGATTTAATTGCCTGCAAAGCTGCTTTTGCTCCAGGAATAGTTGTAAAAGTAGGTATATTATATTCTAAGGATGCTCTTCTGAGATAAGCATCATCATGGAGAGCCTGTGATCCAACTGGAGTATTAATAACTAACTGGATAAGACCAGAACGAATTGAATCTTCAATGTTAGGCCTTCCTTCATGAACCTTTAAAACTACATCAACTTCAATTCCTAAATTCAATAAATATTTAGCAGTACCCTTAGTCGCGACTAATTTAAAACCTAAAACTATTAGTTCTCTTGCTATATACTCCAATTTCTCTTTATCTAAATCATTAGTAGATAAAAAAGCAACACCCTCAGAAGGGACGCCATTTCCAGCAGCCAATTCAGATTTTGCATATGCTAGACCAAAATTATCGGCCAATCCCATTACTTCACCTGTAGAACGCATCTCAGGGCCAAGTAAAGAATCAGAGCCCGGAAACCTTTTGAAAGGTAAAACAGCTTCCTTAACAGCTTGATATTTAGGTATTAATTCCTTAGTAAAATTTATATCTTTTAAAGAGGATCCTTGCATTAATTGAGTCGCCAGTTTCGCAACAGGTTGACCTATAGCTTTGGAAACAAATGGTATAGTTCTTGATGCTCGTGGATTAGCCTCAAGAATAAATAATTGATTTTCTTTATTATTATGATTTCTAATTGCAAACTGCAAATTAATTAAGCCAACAACATTTAATCTATTTGCAATTAATTTTGTCCACTTTTTGACAGTATCTAATGTTTCTTGGGATAAAGAAATTGAAGGTAGGCAGCAAGCAGAATCACCAGAATGGATTCCAGCAGGTTCTACATGCTCCATAAGACCTGCGATAACAACTGAACCGGTTTTATCACATAACGCATCAACATCAATTTCTATTGCATTACTTAAATATTGATCCAAAAGAATCGGATGATCTGGAGAAACTTTAACGGCCTCTTTTATATATCGAGATAAATCATTTTTATCTTTAACTATTTCCATAGCCCTTCCACCTAAGACATAAGAGGGCCTCACGACTAAAGGGAAACCTATATTATTTGCAACTAATATTGCCTCTTTTTCATTACGTGCTATTCCATTGAGCGGTTGTCTTATATTTAATTCTTCTAGAATCTTTGTGAATTCTTCTCTATCTTCAGCTATGTCAATTGAATGAGGAGATGTTCCAAGAATTTTTGATTTACATTTAATACCATCCTTAGACTCCAACCAATTAGATAAAGGCAAAGACAACTTAAGAGGTGTTTGTCCTCCAAATTGAACTATCAATCCATATGGATTTTCAGCTTCAATTATATTAAGAACATCTTCCAAAGTAACAGGCTCAAAATATAAAATATCGCTTGTATCATAATCGGTTGAAACAGTTTCAGGATTACTATTAACCATTATCGTTTGATAACCATTACTTGAAGCTTGATACGAGGCATGACAGCAACAGTAATCAAATTCAATACCTTGGCCAATTCTATTAGGTCCACCTCCCAATATCATAATTTTTTTTAAATCCTTATCGTTATCGGTAGAAATTTCATTATCATTTATATTTAAATTATTGTATAAAAAAGCTTCCTCATAACTTGAGTAATGATAGGGAGTTTCAGATGAAAACTCTGCTGAGCAAGTATCCACAGTTTTGTAAAGTGGTAAAACTTTCAATTTTTTTCGATAATTTCTTACTTCAAAAAAGTCAGAGTTAGTTAATTTTGCAATCTGTTGATCTGAAAAGCCCAATTGCTTTGCAGTTAACATTAAATCTCTATCAATTCTCGTAAGTTGATTACCTTTTAAAAATTCATTCTGAAAATTAAAAATTTTTCGTAATTTCTCAATAAACCACAAATCTATATTTGTTATTTCATTAATATATGAATTAGTCTTACCAGATTCCATTGCTTTTTTAACTATTAATATCCTTTCAGCAGTTGGGTTGCGTAAATTATTCTTTAAATCATTATCGTTATTAAAATCTTCAATTGAATCACATTCCCAACCGAAAATACCAATTTCTAAAGATCTCAAAGCTTTTTGAAAAGATTCTTCAAAGGATCGGCCAATTGCCATTGATTCTCCAACAGATTTCATTGATGTGTTTAAAATGTTTGAAGAACCTTGAAACTTTTCAAAAGCAAATCTTGGTACCTTTGTTACAACGTAATCAATTGAGGGTTCAAAGCATGCTGGCGTTTTTTTAGTAATATCATTAATAATTTCATCAAGCGTGTAGCCAACTGATAACAAAGCCGCAATCTTAGCTATAGGGAAGCCTGTAGCTTTACTAGCTAATGCAGAAGATCTACTTACCCTTGGGTTCATCTCGATAACTATTACATCACCATTTTTTGGATTTACCGCAAATTGTATATTACTTCCTCCTGTTTCAACACCTACCTCCCTTATTATTTTTAAAGATAAATCTCTAAGTCTTTGGTATTCTCTGTCAGTTAATGTTTGAGCAGGGGCCACTGTAATTGAGTCACCAGTGTGAACACCCATAGGGTCTAAATTTTCAATACTGCAGATTATAACAACATTATCAGCTGTATCTCTCATGACTTCTAATTCAAACTCTTTCCAACCTATTAAAGATTTTTCAATTAAGATTTGATTACTAGGACTTTCTTCTAGACCAGATTTGCAAAGATCATTAAATTCTTCAAGGTTGTATGCTATTCCCCCTCCAACTCCCCCTAGAGTAAAAGCTGGTCTTATAATCAATGGGTAGGAATTTATTTGCTTAGATACTTCTCTTGCTTCGAACAAATCAGAAGCGATCCCTGAAGGACATACATTTACATTTATATTTTCCATCGATTCTTTAAAAAGCTTTCTATCTTCAGCCTTGTTGATAGCTTTTAAATCAGCTCCTATCAATTCAACATTATTATTTGTCAAAAAATCAGATTCAGAAAGTTTTACAGCCAGATTCAAGGCAGTCTGACCACCCATTGTAGGAAGAATCGCATCAGGTTTTTCTTTTAAAATTATTTGAGAAACTATTTCTGGAGTCAAAGGTTCAATATAGGTTTTATTTGCAATATCAGGATCAGTCATTATTGAAGCTGGATTAGAATTAATTAAGATAATTTCATATCCAGCTTTTCTTAAAGCTTTACAAGCTTGAGTACCTGAATAATCAAATTCACATGCTTGACCTATAACAATTGGACCTGAACCAAGAATTAGGATTCTTTTAAGATCACCTCTTTGAGGCATAATTAGAAAAATTCATTTATTTAATGCTACTTACAAATCATCAGTTGTTAATCAAGTTACTTGAAAAGCAACATTTGTTTCTATAGTATTGATAATAAAAGATAATTTATGAGCGAACTTCAGCGACTTAAAAGTTTGTTGCCTCCAGAGAATGAAAGTTGGGTTTTTATTGAAGCTGCTGCCGCCATAGATCCTCCATTGATTACATTAGAGGAAATTGGTCGTGACGAAGTTGAAATTCAAATAGATTTAGAAGAATGGGATAATTATGCAATTGACCATAGAAATTTATTGTTTTGGCATGAAGTAGGAAAGATTCAAAATGATTCAATTCCGCGGGACGGTTGGGAAATGGCAGCTTTAGCAATAGGCCTTGGTGGAGCGATAGGTGAACTATGGGTACAAGATGGATTACTTTTATTACTTGCTCTTGGCTTATCAGGTTTTGCAGGATATAGACTTTACATAAAAAATAATTCTGAGAAAAGATTACAAGATGCTATTTTTGCAGATGAAAGAGCTATAGACCTTGCCTGTAGATTTGGGTATAGTATCCCAAATGCTTATAAAAGCCTTGGTGGAGCCTTAAAAGAGCTAATAGAAAAAACTAGAAAAAAGAAAAAAAGAATAATATTTGAAGATAGATTAGAAGCATTAAGAAAAAGTGCTGAAAAAGCTAGGTCAGAATTATCACAACAAGAGGGTTCAGACAAATCAGTTTCAAGTGAAAACGTTTATGGACAATAAATTTTTAGTTTTAATGGCGGCCAAAGCCTGTGATATAAAAAAGGCTCAAGAGATAAAATTGATTAAAATTGACAAAGTTTCATATATTAGTGAGTGGATACTTATTGCTGAAGGTTTATCAGATGTTCAAGTTAGATCAATTACTAATTCTGTCGAGGTAGAACTTAGAGAAAAAGCAAAGATTGAACCAATTAGAAAAGAGGGAGTTAGCGAAGCAAAATGGGCACTACTTGATTATGGTGATTTAATAGTAAATATTTTTCAACCCGAAATAAGAAAGTTCTACGACCTTGAATCATTTTGGAGTAATGGAGATGACCTCAATTTTCCATAATAAATTTGATGAATCAATTTAACTGCCCAGTTCCTAAAGATCAACAGCCTACAAATGAATTTATCGAATTATCAAAATCTAAAATATTTACTTGGCCAAAATCAAAGAAATCTTTTTCATTTATTTTACTTAAGTTTTGGATCGGAACATTTTTTATATTTGTTGTAATTTCTTCAGGGAGTGTATATTTTGAAACTTCTACATTAAGGTACATTTTATTAAGCTTTTTTAGTAGTTTATCTTTGCCATTACTCTTATCTATAAGGTTATATCTTGGTTGGAATCATATATTCAAAAGATTAACTTCTGAAAAAGTGGAATATGAAGAATCAGGATGGTACGACGGACAAATATGGATCAAACCAATTAAATTAAGGGAAAAAGAATCATTAATAGCATCATTAGAAGTAAAACCAATTTTAAAAAATTTAATTCAAATTTTATCTTTAATTATCATCGTTGCTTTAATTGGAATTTTACTATTTCAAAACAATTATCTCTAAAATGAGTTCTAATTTTAAAAATTTATATACGTCAAATAATCCTCCATTAGAGATGATATTAATGAGAGGTTCAAAACTAGAATCGATTCACAAAGTACATGCAGTAATTAGTGATAAAAAAGGAAGAGTGTTAATGTGTGCTGGTAATCCAGAATATAAAAGTTTTATAAGATCTGCATTAAAGCCTTTTCAAGCAATTCCATTTGTGAGTAGTGGAGCTTCATCAAAAATCAAGAATTCATCAAAGTCAATTGCCTTATCCTGTGGGTCCCATAGTGGATCTAGATTGCATGCAAGAGAAGCTTTTAAAATTTTGTGGGAATATAATATAGATATACAAAACCTCAAATGTCCCTCAAAAAAAACAAGTCCCCTAGAACATAATTGTTCTGGCAAGCATGCAGCATTTCTTGCAACATGTAAAAAATTAAATTGGCCTTTAGAAACTTATTTAAAGGGAGATCACCCTCTGCAAGTAGAAATCTTTAGAATAATATCGGAACTACTTGAAATCCCATTGGACAACATATATGCAGAGAGAGATGACTGTGGAGCTCCAACTCTTTATATGAAGATACTAGAAATGGCAAAATTATATTCATTATTAAGTAGTTCAGATAACGCAGAATTAGAGCAAATAAGTAGAGCGATGACAACTAATCCAACAATGATAAGCGACCACAATAGATTTGATACGGAGGTTATACAAGCATCACATGGGCATGTAATAAGCAAGGGAGGAGCAGAAGGAATACAGTGTTTTTGTAAAGTAAATGAAGGAATGGGTTTGGCTTTAAAAGTTGAAGATGGATCAAAAAGAGCAAAACAATCTGTGGGTCTACATATTTTGAAACAACTAGAATGGATTTCTGAATTAAGGATACAAGACATAGAGGACAAAATCATAAAATTACCTGAAGGGGTTCAAATTGAAGTAAAAGGTCAATTAAAATTCCAAGAATCCTAAAATAATACAAAAAAGAACCCGTTCAGATGTATGCTATGTATGTATCGCGGGGTAGAGCAGTCTGGTAGCTCGTCGGGCTCATAACCCGAAGGTCGGAAGTTCAAATCTTCTCCCCGCCACCAATTAAAAGCAGCTTTAAGGCTGCTTTTTTTTTAAATTAATTTCAGTAAACTTTTAGAAAGTAAAAAGTTTTAATTAGAATTTTAAAAATGAATTAATCCAACCCAATTTTTTAACTCTTTCTAATTTATTAAAAAATAAAATAGGTTAACTACAAATAAGAAAGCTAAACTTGGAGTTCATTCAAAAGACTTACTAAGAAGTTAAAATAAAAAAAGAATTTAATTCTCTTGAACAAAGAAGCACCAAAAATTTTTAAATTATTGACAACGGTCCAAAGACAAGAGCTATCCATAGAAGATGAAAGTTTAAGGAATAGAAGTAGGAAGTTAAGTTCTATATAAAAATATGAGATTGAAGAGGTTTATGAGTTAATACATATTGCTAACTGCTTTCCAGAATCAAGAGAAAAACGCAAAGTTATTAATAAAATACTTGACGATTTAATTACCATTAGCTTATATTAATAGTACACATGTATTATTAAGTAATGACTCTAGGAGGAGCTAATGTTTGGTCTAATTTTTCTTATGGTTATCATAATGAGTCCCCAAGTGGCTGGCTTCTTAACCCCTATCGCAGCAGACTAATTTTATTTACAAGAAATAAAAAATCTACAAGAAATAATATCATGATTTTTGCACATAAATATTATGCAAATGAACTTGGTGAGCCCTCAGCAATTAAATCATCAAGCCAAATGCATTTAGACAATGCCTGGGATAAATGGCATGACCTTCAACTAGAAGGCTGGACTTTTGAAGAACTAGAATTACCTGAATCAGCATGAAGAACCTAAATCCAATTAAAAAGGAGCTATCCAAAAAGGACCGGAAAATATCTGTCCAAGATCCATCAAGATTATTATCAGATTTTTGTAGTGCTGTAATTAAGATTGACGAAGAAAATGCATATGACTCATAAAGAATTAGTAGATCAAGTCTCCGCAAATTTATTTAAACAAAGTGGAAAGATAGAAAGCGAAAGGTCATGGTTAGCAATGAGAAATTATTTAGAACAACTAGATAGCTATCAACTTAAGTTGATACTTAAAGAAGGTGCTTAATAAAAAATAGAATGAGATTTCCTTTTCTTATTAGATCAACATTTAAAAATTTCACAGCCCCGAGCGAACACAACAGAAAAAATGCAAATATTTTCAATATTCTCATTTTCTAGCAAAATAAAATCTTGTGATTACAATTCTTTTGATAGATATTTTTCATGGAATATTATTATTTAAAACACTT
>QBXG01000015.1:0-28388 GCA_003283445.1 Prochlorococcus sp. AG-321-D23
GTAGAAAATCCTAATTTTGCTGTTGTTATTGCAGCCTCACAACCTGCATGTCCGCCTCCAATAACAATAATGTCAAAAGACTCATTTGGGGATTGTGGATCTTTCATTATCGTGGTGATTAGTTGGCTAAGTTCCTAAATCTTGTAAATTGTGGTTCAAATAATAATTTAACAGTTCCAACAGGACCGTTTCTGTGTTTCGTGACAATAATTTCAGTTATTCCTCTATCTTCAGTTTCTGGATTGTAATACTCATCTCTATAAATCATTAATACTAAGTCTGCATCTTGTTCTATAGATCCGGATTCTCTAAGGTCACTTAACATAGGTCTTTTATTTGTTCTTGATTCAACTCCTCTACTTAATTGAGATAAAGCTACTACTGGTACTTTTAACTCTCTTGCCATACTTTTGAGACCTCTAGTAATACGAGATAGCTCTTGAACTCTGTTATCAGGTGTTGTACCCTCCATTAGTTGTAAGTAGTCAATAACTATTAAACCAAGTTCTTTTTTCTGCTCAGCTATTAATCTTCTGCATAGAGACCTCATTTCTAAAACACTTAAATTAGGTTTATCATCAATAAAAATTGGCAGTTGACCTAAAGAGTTAATTCCTTCTCCAAGTAAAGGCCATTCTTCCTGTTGTAGTCTTCCGGTTCTTAATCTTCCGCTTTCTATACCCACTTCCATAGAAAGTAATCTATATGTTAGTTGTTCTTTGCTCATCTCAAGGCTAAATACACAAACGGGAAGATCCTGAGATTGAGCTACATTCTTTGCTAGGTTTAAAACCATTGAAGTTTTCCCCATTGAGGGTCTTCCTGCCACAATTATTAAATCACTCCTTTGAAAGCCTTGAGTCATTGCGTCAAGGTCATAAAAATTTACTGGAATACCAGCTACAGATGTTCCTAATGATCTGGACTCTATTTCATTAAAAGTACTTGTAAGAATTTCTGCCGCTTGGGTCAGACCTTTTGACGGCTTTTCTTGACTAATTTCAAAAATTTTCTGTTCTGCCTTATCTAAAACTTCATTAGTTTCTTGTGTTTGATCAAATCCTAGTTGAACAACTTCATTCCCAGATCGTATGAGTTGTCTCCTTATAAATTTATCACTAATTAAATTCGCAACTTGTTCTATTGAAGCTGTTGAAGAAACATTTTCTACAAGTTCTACTAATTTAGAATTGCCCCCAATCTTTTCAAGTGATCCATTGTCAGCAAGCCATGCACTCATTGAAGTTAGATCTGTAGGTTTGCCTTGTGTATGCAACATTAAGGCGGTTTTGTATATCTCTTGATGAGCATTTATATAAAAGGCTTCTGGTTTTATCAAGTCTGCAATCCTTCCTATCGCGTCAGGATCAAGTAAAATTCCCCCTAAAACAGCTTCTTCTGCTTGAATATTTTGAGGAGGAACTAAACCAGCGTTTTCACTATTAAAGTCTTTTTTAAAATTTTTATTAGACCCATTATTTGAAAAAGGAACTGAAACCATTTACTTAAAGACTTAGATATACACTCTGACTACTTTTCCAAATAATGCAACAAAGTTATTAACTTGTTACTTCAATGTTTACTTCCGCACTTACTTCTTGATGTAGTTTTATCTTTGCAACGAAAGAACCTAAATTATGAATATCTGGGACAGTTATGTCTCTTCTATCAATATCTTTTTTAGTAGCCGCCTCTATAGCTTCAGCAACATCTCCATTAGTAACAGTTCCAAAAAGGACGCCATCTTCACCAACTTGTTTCTTGATTGTAAATCTACCAATAGTTGCTAATGCGGTTTTAAAGTCAATAGCTTCTTGTTTTATTTTCTCTGCAGCAATTTTTTCTTTTGCTCTTTTGCGTTCAATTTGTTTCAGAATTGAAGGAGTTACATTAGCTGCTTTACCAAATGGTAATAAAAAATTCCTTGCATAACCAGGCGCTACTTCTACTACATCACCATCTCTACCAAGAGTGGCAACTGATTCTGTTAAAACGACTTTTACTCTTTTAGCCATGAAAATATTTATTATTATATTTAATAATAAGACCTAGAGGGTAATTTTACTTTTTTTGCGAATCCTAATTTTGCAAGAATCTTAATATGTTCCCATGTTAAATCAATTTGGCCTCTAAATAATCCTTGTCTAGCTGAATTAGGAAATGCATGATGATTATTATGCCATCCTTCTCCAAATGTCAAAGCTGCAACCCAAGCATTATTTTTTGATCCATCCCCACTTTCAAAAGGAGCTTTTCCCCAACAATGGGTAGCTGAGTTTACTAACCATGTAATGTGATAAACCACTACAAGTCTTAGAGGTATTCCCCATAATACTAATGCCCATCCTCCAACACCTAATTTTTGCCCTATCGCAAACAAGCATAAGCCAATAGGAATTTGTAAAAAGAGAAAATATTTATTAAGGAATCTATAATATGGATCTTTAATTAAATCTGCACTTAATTTTGGTACTGCTTTTAATGCTTCAACATCTTTAAACATCCAACCCATGTGACTCCACCAAAATCCTCTCTTACTATTGTGATGATCAACTTCTGTATCTGAGAAAGAGTGGTGGTGCCTGTGTAGACCAACCCAATCTATTGGTCCATGCTGGCAGCTGATAGCTCCACATGTAGCAAAAAATCTCTCCAGCCATTTTGGGACAACAAACGATCTATGGGAAAGTAAGCGATGATAACCCAAAGTGACTCCAAGACAAGCAGTTAACCAGTAAAAGAAAAATAATGAAGTTACTGCAGGCATGCTCCAAAACTGAGGTTGTAATGCAACTAAGGATAATAAATGGATGGCAATCATAAAAAAGATTGTTCCCCATGTTTTGTGTAATCTTGGCGGATATCTCTTAGAGTGACTAGATGGTTCAAGTAATTTATCTGAGAGTTCTATAACTTTTTCTGCAGGGACAGGTTTTTTTAATTTGGCTGTTTCTTGGAAGATAACTGATTTCATGATATTGGAAAAACTATTTTCAAAAAGGCCGATATGTAATATTATCATACTATACTATTGATTATTTTAATTATCCGTGAGCTTAGGATATCGCGATAAATTATTGAAGGGTCGAAGAGCGATGGCTCATTTGATTCATCTTTGGCACGAGAGGAATGGTTGGTCTCACAGGGTTTTACCTTTATTGTCAGAAATACTTGATTTAGGAAGAGTACACAATTCTCAGATTTCAAATCTTAGAAATGGAAAGTTATCATCGCCTGGCCCGGAAGTTTTTCTTGCATTAGCACAGGTCAATACGATCCTTGATCAAGGAATAGAATCGATAAGGGATCAATTAGAAAAGAATCATCCAGAATTATGGAGGTCATTACAAGATTCTGCTCTTCCATTAAAAAATGATTCTGGCAAGCCATTGTCAGCCGGGGAATTATTTGAAATTTTTTCTGGTTTAAAACCTCTACCTTCATCATTTGATTGGTATATAGAAGATTATGAGGCGTCTATGTTAAGTGATGCTCTTTCTGATCATTTTTGTCAAAACAGGCCTTGGAGATCTTGTAAAATGATTGTTATGGATGCGTATAAAGTTTCTAAGTCTTTAAGGAGAGAACGTTTTGCAGAAGTGATAGCGGGAATAAAAGATTTTACAGCAGAAGAATTAGATGGTGAATTATTAGATCTCTATGAGACCTCAAAAAAACTTTCTTATTTCAACGGAGGAGGACCCAATGCTTTTCTTACATACTTAAGAGAAATAGGTTCACAAAAACAAGAAAGTTTAAGAGAATGAAAAATAAAAATTATAATTTTAGCTTAGCTGAAGAAATGGTTATATCTGTGGAAGAAGGTTTAAAGGATATTTTTAATGAAAGATCAAATCAAATCTATTACAAATTAGATAATATCTTGAAAATTTTTAAAGAGGAAAAGGTTTCAACAAGTCACTTCAATCAATCTACAGGTAGTGGACATGATGATTTATCTAGACAAAAGATTGATGAGGTATTCGCTAAATTTTTTCTTGCAGAAAAATCAGCTGTAAGGATGCAATTTGTAAGTGGAACTCATGCTATAAGTTCCGTTCTTTTTGGTATTTTGCGTCCAGGGGATTTAATGTTATCTGTAACTGGAACTCCTTACGATACATTGGAGGAAGTTATAGGGATAAGAGGAAAGGGCAAAGGCTCCTTATTAGATTTAGGGGTTGAATATCGTCAAATTAGTATTGATGAAAAAACAAATTCTTACGAAGATAAACTTGTAGATTTTTTTAATAATAATAAATGCAAATTAGTATTTATTCAGAAAAGTTGTGGTTATAGCTGGAGAAAATCTTTAAATAATAATCAAATAAAACAAATCTGTAACCTTGTTCATTCACTTAATCCTGAGTGTATTTGTTTTGTGGATAATTGTTATGGAGAACTTGTAGAAGATAGTGAACCAATTATTAATGGAGCAAATGTAATCGCTGGATCGCTAATTAAAAACTTGGGTGGGACTATTGTTCCTACTGGTGGATATATTGCAGGTGATTCTGAATTAGTTGAAATGGCATGTTGTAGATTAACCGCACCAGGAATTGGTGCCGATGCCGGAATTAACTTTGGTTTCGGAAGATTAATTCTGCAGGGATTATTTTTAGCACCACAAATGGTGCATGAATCTCTCAAAGGTGCTGATTTGGTAGCTGCAGTATTTAAAAAACTAGGCTTTATTGTGTTGCCCGAGCCTAAATCTTACAGATCAGACATAATTCAAGCAGTTAGATTAAATAATCCATTTTTAATACAAAAAGTATGTCAGTCCTTTCAAAACTCTTCACCGATAGATTCTTTTTTAAATGTTATTCCTTCTCCAATGAGTGGTTATGATTCAAATTTATTAATGTCTGGAGGTACTTTTATTGAAGGAAGTACAAGTGAATTTTCAGCTGATGCTCCTTTAAGAGATCCATTTAATATTTTTGTCCAAGGTGGTTCTCACATGGCTCACATCAAAATTGCTTTAATTCAATTAGTATCTGAATTATTAGAAGAAAATCTAATTGAAAAGGAATCTCTCATTTTTCCATAAACTTTATTATGTCCTATAAGTTTCCAAATTATCTAAAATATGCTGATACACATGAATATGTGAAGGAAGAAAATGGGTTATTAAAAATTGGTGTTAGTGAGTTTGCTATTGATCAATTAGGAGATATTGTTTTTGTTGAATTAGTTGAGAAGGGAACTTATTTACAAAAAGGAGAAACTTTTGGAACAATTGAATCTGTTAAGGCTGTTGAAGAGGTATATATTCCTTTTTCAGGAGAAGTAATTTCTGTAAATGAAGGAGTTATTGATAACCCAGAAATTTTGCAAAATGATCCAATTGGTGATGGATGGTTATTAATTATTAAATCAGAACCAAATGTTTTATTAGACGAATTAATGAATTCAGATGAATATAAATCAAAGGTTGTTCCAAATTAAAGCAAATTTCTAAAAACCGGCTATTTTAAAGAAAAATAAATTAAGTATGAATCCCACAAGCAACTCTGATTTATTTATTGATAGACATCTTGGATTGAAGGAAAATGATGAAAAAAAAATGCTTCAAAAACTTAGTTTTAACAATATAGATGAATTTATTAATCAAGTTATTCCTGAAGATATTCAGTTAAAAGAAAAATTTTCAGATTTCTTACCAAAAGGATGTTCTGAAATTGAGGCATTGAACGAATTAGAAGAAATATCTAATAAAAATCATAAATTTAGATCTTTAATTGGACTTGGATATTACGGAACACATACCCCTAAAGTTGTTCAAAGACATGTATTAGAAAACCCCAGGTGGTATACCGCTTATACACCTTATCAAGCAGAAATTGCTCAAGGCAGATTAGAAGCTTTGTTTAATTTTCAAACTTTAATTTGTGAATTAACCGGTTTCTCCATAGCTAATGCATCTCTTTTAGATGAGGGAACAGCTGCTGCAGAAGCAATGACAATGAGTTTTTCTTCAAGGAAAAATAAGTCCTCAAATATTTTCTTAGTAGATGAAAATGTTTTTGACCATACATTTAATGTTTTATTGACGAGAGCTAAACCATTAGGAATTAAGTTAAAACGTTTTAATCAAAAGTACTTTAATAATCATGATGATGTTTTTGGCCTCTTAATCCAGCTTCCTGGTAAAAATGGAGATTTATTTGATCCAACATTTTTAATCTCACAAGCTCATAGAGCACAAATAGTGGTCACATCAATTATTGATCCTCTTGCACAAGTTTTAATAAAACCAATAGCTCGATTTGGAGTTGATATAGCTGTTGGAAGTTTGCAAAGATTTGGAGTCCCTATGGGCTTTGGTGGTCCTCATGCAGCATTTTTTGCATGTACTGAAAAATATAAAAGACTTATACCAGGAAGAATCGTAGGGCAAACTCTATCTAGAAATGGAGAACAATCACTGAGATTGGCATTGCAAACAAGAGAACAACATATAAGAAGAGAAAAGGCGACTAGTAATATTTGTACAGCTCAATCTTTATTAGCAATAATATCTTCTTTTTATGCCATATATCATGGGTCTTCAGGATTAACAAAAATGGCTAAGAGATTAGTTGTTTTGAGACAATATCTAGAATCATTACTTTCTGAGTTAGGTTTAAAAATACCTCTTGGGAGTAGGTTCGATAGTTTTGATATTTACTGTGAGGAATCTGAAAAGATTCATAACGAAGCTTTAAAAAACGGATTCAACTTTAGAATTTTACCTTTGGGTTCATCCATTGAGGAATCTAAAGGATTTGGAATTTCTCTAGATGAGCTTACTGATAAAAATGAAATCCATAAGATAGTAACTTGCGTAGCAAATGGGCTAGGAAGAAAAGAAGATCTAAAGCACGTTACACTAAATAACTGTTTTCAGTTTGAAGGTATTCCTCTAAGAAATGAAGAATGGATGCAACAAAATGTATTTGAAAAATATCAAAGTGAGACTGATTTAATGAGGTACATTTTTAAACTTGCTGAGAAAGATTTTTCACTGGTTGATGGAATGATTCCATTAGGAAGTTGTACCATGAAATTAAATTCCGCAGCAGAGCTTAGTCCAATTTCATGGGCTAATTTATCGTCAATTCATCCTTTCGCTCCAGCTAATCAAACAAAGGGTTATTCAAAAATAATAAGCGATCTTGAGAAATGGATTAGTGAACTGATTGGCTTGAATTCAGTTTCATTTCAACCGAATGCAGGTTCTCAAGGTGAGTTTGCTGGTCTATTAGCAATTAATTCTTACTTCTCTTCAAAAGGTGACTTATTAAGAAAAAAATGCCTAATACCACAAAGTGCTCATGGAACAAATCCTGCTAGCGCCGTGATGGCAGGATTTGATGTTGTAACTATTAAATGCGATTCTGAGGGTAATATTTCTTATGAGGATTTATTAATTAAGGTTCAGGAATTTGATAATACAATTGGTGCACTAATGTTAACTTATCCGTCTACTCATGGAGTTTTTGAATTAAAAATCAGAGAAATATGTGACTTAATTCATTCAGTTGGCGCATTTGTTTATTTGGATGGAGCAAATCTTAATGCTCAGGTTGGATTGTGCAGGCCTGGTGATTATGGCGTGGATGTTTGCCATTTAAATTTACATAAAACATTTTGTATCCCTCATGGAGGTGGTGGTCCTGGAGTTGGTCCAGTTGCAACATCTGAAACTTTAAGTCCTTTCCTTCCTTCCCATTCTTTGAAAGATAATACTTTTGGTCAATTCGGTTATTCTGTATCTTCTTCACAGCATGGAAGTGCAAGCATTCTTCCAATAAGCTGGATGTACATAAAGATGGCTGGTAAAAGTGGTTTAAGAAAGGCGAGTAGTCATGCAATATTGTCAGCAAATTATATTGCTAATAGACTAAAAAATAAATTTAAGATTTTATATAAAGGACAAAATAATTTTGTCGCACATGAATGTATCCTTGATTTTAGAGAGTTGAAGTCAAAAACAGGTTTAAGTGTAAATGATATAGCTAAGAGATTAATAGATTATAGCTTTCATGCTCCAACGATAAGTTGGCCAGTTCCTGAAACTATAATGATCGAGCCTACTGAAAGTGAAAGTTTGACGGAGTTAAATAGATTTTGTGAAGCTATGCTCTTAATAAGCGAAGAAATTGAAGAAATTGAAAATAATATTAATCTAAGAAATAATAATTTAATTAGTAATGCTCCTCATACTATAAATGAGTTGATTTCAGATCATTGGGATTATCCTTATTCAAAAGAAAAAGCTGCATATCCTTATAAAGGTAAATTCGAACATAAATTCTGGTCTTCTGTATCAAGAATTGATAATGCTTATGGAGATAGAAATTTAATTTGTTCTTGTAATGTCAACGATAAAGATTTTTTAGATGACAAAAAATGTGCATAAAGACTAGCATTCTTCTTGTTTTTTAGTTACCGTAAAGCTGAATAAAAAATTTAATATTTTCTTATAGAATTTTTTTAGATTTTTTTATTATTATTATCAAGCATCAAATTTATTTGGGGTATTTGAAGCTATGAGCAAAGATTTTAAATCTGGTAAGGTTAAGCGCTTGCCAATTAATAATTTGAATTTACCAAATTTTGTTAATAATTCCTTAGGGAATAATACAAAGGTAAATTCTGTTGAAGGGACTAATGTAATTAGAGTGCCATTCGGAAAAAGATTTCCTAAAAAACAGAGGCCCGATAAGAATCAAAATATAGCTACTTTAATACTCCCAATCAATACATTTATTAATCCTACGCCACCCCCACATGTGGCTTAATTTATAGAAATTTAGGAAATATTTTCAAGTGTTTCTGCATAATATTTTTGTAATTGAAGAGTAGCTTGGTTCCAGTCCCATTGTTCAGCTTCTTTCCTAGCTTCTTTTCTCATAGCTTCTTTCTTATTCTCATCTGCAAGGATTTTTTTAGTAGCCTCAATTAAACTTCTTTCTCCATTGTCTTTTTCATCTGGGTTATATAAGCAACCATTTATTCCATTATTGATAATATCTGGGATACCACCTTTATTAGCTCCTATTACTGGGCATCCTGCAGCCATTGCTTCTAGCAATACTAACCCGAGAGTTTCTGTGCTTGATGGGAATAAGAATATATCTCCAGATGCATATGCACTGGCTAGCTCTTCACCAGATAAATAACCTATGAAATTTGTTTTTGTGTTTTCAAAAATCTTTTCCAACTGCCCTCTGTAGGGACCATCTCCCACTAGCGCTAGACATGCTCCAGGTATATTATCTAATACAGGTTTAATTCTTTCAATTTGCTTTTCTGCTGATAATCTACCTACATAAATCAAAAGTGAATCCGCATTTTGATAATTTCCGAATAATTTTTCTCTCATTTTTTCGCTTCTTAATTCTGGTCTGAAGTTTTCAGTGTCGACACCTCTTTGCCATAAAGCAGTTCTCTGTATTCCTTTATCTTCGAGTTCATTAACCATTGCAGTCGAGGTACAAAGATTTAATAAGGCTTGATTATGAGCTGCTTTTAACAACTCCCATAAAAGCGGTTCTAACATTCCCATTCCGTAGTGTTCAAGATATTTCGGAAGATGTGTATGGTAACTTGCAATTAGAGGAATATTATTTGTTTTTGCTAGCCATATACCTCCAAGTCCAAGTACAGCGGGATTAACTACATGTACTAAGTCTGGCTTGAATTCTTCTAACTTATCAGAGACTGCAGGGCCAGGTAAGCCTAATTTTAATTCAGGATATAAAGGTAGAGGCATTGCAGCAACTCCTACTATTGTTGCTCCTTTATAAGAATCAGGACATCCCTCAGGACAAAACACTATAACTTCATCACCATTTTTTGTTAAAAATTCGATGGTCTTGGTTAGTCTTGTTACTATTCCGTCAACTTTAGGTAGAAAAGTTTCAGTAAAGAATGCTATTTTCACTTTTTTAAGTTAGATATTAAAACTATTTTTAATTAGTTTTTATTGCTTTAGCTTGTTTTTTCGTCCAAGTTGAAATACAAGGAATTCTTTTTTTATCACATCTCATAGAGTATTTTTTAGCTACTTCAACAACTTCTTCTAATAAGCCATTATCAAGAGTGGTGGGATTAAGCCCCAATTCTATGAAACATTTATTATCAACTATTAAATCATTTTCGACAGCTTCATTTCGAGGATTTGGTAAATAATTGATTTCGGCTCCAGTAAGAGAAGCAACTTTTTTAGCTAATTCTCCAACCTGATGACTTTCTGTCATTTGATTGAAAATTTTTACTCGTTCGCCAGATTGTGGAGGATTTTCTAGAGCTAGTTGGACGCATTTTACTGAATCTTTAATATGTATAAAAGCTCTTGTCTGACCTCCTGTCCCATGCACAGTAAGGGGATATCCGATCGCTGCTTGCATCAGAAATCTATTAAGAACTGTCCCGTAATCGCCGTCGTAATCGAATCTATTTGTCAATCTTGGATCTTTTAATGTTGTTTCTGTATTTGTGCCCCAAACAATGCCTTGATGTAAATCAGTGATTCTAATCAAGTCGTTTTTGTTGTAATAAAGAAATAATAATTGATCTAATGTCTTTGTCATATGATAAACGCTGCCAGGACTAGCGGGATGAAGAATTTCTTCTTCAAAACGACTTCCATCCGGTTGAGGAACTTCAACTTTTAAATAACCTTCAGGAATTGTTGCGCCTCTATGTGATCCATATCCATATACTCCCATGGTTCCTAAATGAACAATATGAATATCTAAATTACTTTCTACAATTGCAGCGAGTAAATTGTGAGTACCATTCACATTATTATCAACTGTATATCTTTTGGTAAAACTTGATTTCATTGAGTAAGGTGCAGCCCTTTGTTCTGCAAAATGTACAATCGAATCAGGTTTTTCCTCAATAAGTAAATTTAGTAATTTTTGATATTGTTTCGAGAGATCAATATTAATAAATTTTATTGGTTTTCCACCGGTCTCTTTCCATGCAGAAAGTCTCTCATTTATTGAAGAAATTGGGGTTAACGATTCCACTTCAAGATCAATATCTATTTTTCTGCGACTTAGGTTGTCAACTATAATTACTTCATGATTTTGTTCTGCTAAATTCACCGCACAAGGCCAACCGCAAAAACCATCTCCGCCAAGAACAATTACTTTCACTCAAAACTCCAGAATTAAAATGTCATTTTATATTTATTAAATTACTACAGAGTGCTTCCAAAATGCGAAAAAAGATTGTAAAAAGTTTCAAATCTTTTCTCTTTAATTAATAAATTGGCTATTCTTGCAATTTTTTTAATATTAAAATTTTTTTTGAAGAATCAAATTACTTTATTGAGATATTTTTTTCAGGTGAACTAGCGTTTGCTAACTTCTGCTTTTCAATTCTTCCAGCTAAAAAAGCTTCTCTTCCTGCTTTTACACCATAATTCATCGCTTTAGCCATTTTTAACGGGTTTTTAGCTAATGCGATAGCACTATTGATTAAAACTCCATCTGCTCCCAGTTCCATAGCCTGGGAAGCTTCACTAGGTACACCTATGCCGGCATCAATTATGACTGGAATATTAGAATTTTCAATAATTATGGATATATTAGATAAATTTAAAAGGCCTTGACCAGAGCCAATAGGTGATCCTAATGGCATCACAGTCGAACAACCTATCTCTTCTAACTTTTTAGCTAATATTGGATCAGCATTTATATATGGAAGAACAATAAAGTCTTTATTTATCAATATTTCAGCTGCTTTAAGGGTTTCAATAGGATCAGGTAATAAATATTTTTTGTCAGGAATAACTTCTAATTTGACGAAATTATTTTCTTCTTGACCTGATAATTTGGCAAGTTCTCTTCCTAAAATTGCTATTCTTATTGCTTCGTCTGAATTGGTACAACCAGCAGTATTAGGAAGCATCCAGAATTTTTTCCAGTCAATTTTTTCTAGTAAATTTTCTCCATTTTGATTATTTTGAATTCTTCTCACTGCGACAGTGACTATTTCAGATTCAGTATTAGCTAAACTCTCTATCATTACTTCTGAGGAAGTATATTTTCCGGTACCAACCATCAACCTACTTGAGAAGCTTTTGCCTCCAATTTGTAAACATGAATCTTCTTTCATTTTAAAATCCTTTATCTTTTATTCCTTTGAAAGGGGTGTAATTATTTCTTTTTTCAAGTTCTTTGCTCTTTTTAATTGCTGTTTTGTTGTTTGGATCTATTACTAAAACTTTCTTATAAGTTGCATATGCTAAATCATATTCCAGCAGTCGTTGTTGTGCGGATGCCAGATTATTTAAAGCGACTGTATATTCAGGGAGTGATTTTATAGCTGAGTTATAGTGCTTGATTGCTTTTTTAAACTCATTTTGTGCTGCATAAGAAAAACCGAGAGCATTTTCAATAATAGCTTTTGCTTCGTCTGGTTCATTATCATAAGATTCAGCAGCTTTCAGAAAAGTCTTAGAGGCCTCTGTATATAACCTTTTTTTAATTTGGATAGAGCCAAATTCATATAATTCAGAAGCTTTTGTTAGAGCATTGAGGCCTTTTTGCTCAAATTTTACTAAATTTAATTCTTCCTTTCTTGTCCTAAGAAATTGTCGAAATACAAAAATAGAAATTATTACAAGTACTATAAAAAGGATTATCAAATAGGATTGAAAGGAAGATATTTCCATTACTTATAAGATATTTTGAACAATTTTATTTTTTTAATTTAATTGCCTACGGTAGAAACTATTTTTTCAAAACATTGTGGATCACTTAAAGCTAATTGCGCAAGCATTTTTCTATTGATAATTATGTCAGAATTCTTCATCCCATTAATTAATCTGCTGTAATTTGTGCCATTAATTCTTGCCGAGGCATTTATTCTTGAGATCCAAAGTCTTCTGAAATCTCTTTTTCTTCTTCTTCTATCTCTATAAGCGTTGCAGAGAGCTTTCATTACTCTTTGATTTGCTGTTCTAAAAAGATTTTTGTTTCCTCCTCTGAAACCTTTAGCGAGGTTTAAGATTTTGTTTCTTCTTTTTCTGGCTATGTTGCCTCTTTTAACGCGTGCCATAAATTTATTTTAAAAGTAATTTGAATGCTCTTAAGCGTAAGGAATCATTAATTTTACATTATCAGCATCTCTTTCATCAACAACAGCTTTTGTTTTAAGATGCCTCTTCAATTTTGAGCTTTTGTGATCTAATAAATGATTATGGAAAGCTCTTCTTCTAGTAAATTTACCCGTAGCAGTAGCTTTAAATCTTTTAGCTGCTGATTTACGAGTTTTAAGTTTAGACATTTCCCTTAATAATGTTTAATCTAGATAATCTAAACCTTTATATGCATTGGTGCAAATTAAAGTTTTGAATTGAAAAGGTAATGTTGAACTTATGCTGCGCAAATTGAACTTAAAGTTTCTCATTTATGGATGTTGGTTATTTTGTTCAATTTCTCCAATACTGACATTAAGTGGCTTTGCAGATGAATCTTCAAAAATAAATCTTACTCAAGAATTAAAAAAAGGTAATTTTTTAATTGGATTAAAACAATACTTAGGAGCTAGGAGCGACAACTTTCCAGAAGAAAATAATATTACTTTTACTACAAAAAATGATTTTTTAAAACTCCATTCTACTAATGGTGTAAAACATAAATCCAAAAAAATAAATATTGTTTTGAAGAAAAAAAACTTGATAACCCCTTTCACTGCTGAAAGAATAGTATTTGGTCCATTTGCAAGCTATGAATCTGCACAAAAGCAAGCTGAAAAATTAAAGGAAAAAGGTTATCAAGCTTTAGTTGCCTTTCCAAAAAATTGGGAAGTTTGGATTCCAGTTGGCAAAAACCTTCCTGACAAAAAACTAAACTATAGACTGTTTAAAAAATCTTACAAGTCAAAAATTATCCCTTTCCTTGTTACTGAATATTCGCAACATGAACTCCAAGGCCCGATATATATATCTTCATCTCAAGAGATAAGTATTAATGATATTAATTTTGGTAAAAAGTTTTATTTAGCTAAAGATTCATATGGAACTTGGACGTTGATCCAGAAAATCAAATTTGATGATTACTTAAAGGGTGTTCTGCCACATGAAATTGGCTCTAATTCACCTTTAGAAGCATTGAAAGCACAAGCAGTAATTGCGAGAACTTGGGCACTTTATAATTCCGATAGATTTAAAATAGATCAATATCATTTGTGTATAACAACTCAATGCCAAGTTTATAAACCTCCTTTGATTGAATATAAAAATGTATATAAAGCGATAGAAGATACTTCAAATTTAATAATCACTTATAAAAAGAAACCAATTAATTCCTTTTATCATGGGTCTAATGGAGGCATATCAGCTAGTGCAAGTGAATCTTGGCAAATAAAAGATTATCGTTATCTTAATTCAATGATTGATGGTTCAAATTCTTTAAAAAAAGATTTTAGACTTCCAATTAAAAGTGTGGATGAATTAAATAAATTCCTTGAGTTTGCAGATGAAAAAGTTTATGGTAGAAAGCATTCTCTTTTTCGATGGGAGAAAATACTTTCTAGTGAGACGATCCAAAATAATCTATTAAAGAATCAAATAATTAAGGATAAATCAGATTTGGTTGATCTAAATATTATTGATAGAGGCTTCAGTGGAAGAGTAATAAAATTAGAAATTAAGCTAAAAAATTTAAAGAAACCAATAGTTCTTGTAAAAGATGATATTCGTCGAATATTGAGTTTTTTGCCGAGCAATTTATTTACTATTAATAAATTAAATGATAATCTTTGGCTTTTTAAAGGAGGTGGCTTCGGTCATGGTGTAGGTTTATCTCAATCAGGAGCGATAGAAATGGCTGAATTAGGCTTTACTTATGAACAAATATTGAATCATTACTATAAGGGAACAAAAATTAAAAAAATTGAGATATCGTCTCAATAATTAAAATAAAAATTATAAATTAGTATTTATGAGTAATGGTTTTTATAAAAATCGAAGATTAAAATCATTTTTATTTCTTGCTGTTTGTTTATTAGTAAGTACTATTCCTCATATCTTTCAATTCAAACATTTTCTATTTTTTACAATAACGATTTCTTTTTTAGTTGCTTGTTATGGATTAAATGTAATATCAAAAAATATAAAAAGAAGTGTTTTTTCACAAAATAACGAAAAGATAATTAGTGATGATAAGTTACCTGCTCTCGATATTTTAGTTGCTGCCAGAGATGAAGAAAATGTTATTGAAAGATTAGTTGAGAGATTATTTAATTTAGATTATCCAATTAATAAATTAAATATTTATATTATTGATGATGGTAGTTCTGATAAGACACCTTTAATTTTGGAAAGGTTATCTAAAGAGTTTGATAAATTAAAAATTATTACTAGATCTGCAAATGCTGGAGGTGGTAAATCAGGAGCATTAAATTATGCTTTAAAGTTTACACACGGAGAATGGTTATTAATATTAGATGCTGATGCTCAATTGAAGAATGATACTCTACCAAGACTATTTCGTTTCGTTTATGAGGGATCTTGGTCAGCAGTGCAATTAAGAAAATCCGTCATTAATGTAGGTAAGAATTTTTTAACCACTTGTCAGTCTATGGAAATGGCAATGGATGCAATTTTTCAATATGGGAGATTATCTGTTGCGGGAGTATCTGAATTGAGAGGGAATGGTCAATTAATTAATAAAGAAGTTTTACTTAAATGTGGTTCGTTTAATGAAGATACCGTTACTGATGACTTGGATTTAAGCCTTAGGCTTTTACTTTCTAAATCAAAAATTGGGATTCTATGGGATCCTCCTGTTATGGAAGAAGCAGTTGAAAATATATCTGCTTTATTTTCACAGAGACAAAGATGGGCTGAAGGTGGTTTGCAAAGATTTTTTGATTATGGGGAGCAATTATTTTCAAAAAAAATTGAACTTATTCAAAAGTTTGATTTAACCTTTTTCTTTATCTTGCAATATGCCTTACCTATTATTTCTTTGATTGATTTGATTTTAAGTATTGTTCTAACGGAATCACCCAGCTATTGGCCAATCTCCATAACAGCATTTACTTTGTCTGGAATTGCAGTTTGGTATGGCTCTTCATGCAAGAGTGAGGGTCCAGTTTTACAAAATCTCAATTTGATGATGATGTTAGTTTCTCTTGTATATCTTTCTCATTGGTTTTTAGTTATACCATGGGTAACAATAAAAATGTCTATTTTTCCTAAAAAGATTCTCTGGAAGAAAACACTTCATACTGGTGTTTAAGTTATTCATCTAAATCAATAATTTCTCCGTTAAAAAAATTTGCTAAATTTCTGGAACTATCATTATAGGATTCTGGTTTAGGTTTATCAGTTGGGGAGGGTGAATTTTGAAAACCAGTGCTTTGCTTTTCATTATTGTCATTTAATTTCTTAATTACTTTATCTTGTAATTTTGTAGTCTTAGTAATATTAATTTTTTTGCTAGAAAAGTTAAGTTTTACTTTATCCCCAAATACTTTTTTTATAGCATTTTCAATTATTACTTTTCGACTTTTAATCATATTTTCCCAGTTGGGAGATAATGCTATTAAAACTTCATTCGAATCAATACTGGCAAGTTCTGCTTGCTGAGAAAGTAGCATTTTTGTTGATGGTAATTCTAATTTAGAAAGAATTAGCTCCCACTTTTCTTTTAAATAATCAGTTTGATTATCATTTTTAGAATTTTGGTTAATATCCTGATTATTAATTAATTCTTTCTTATTGAAATTTCCTGATTCATTTTGGTTTTTATTATCTTCTGAGATAAATTGTTTATTAATTAATTCTTTCTTATTAATATTTCCTGATTCATTTTGGTTTTTATTATCTTCTGAGATAACTTGTTTATTAATTAATTCTTTCTTATTAATATTTTCTTCAAGAAGACTTGTTAAGTGTATTTCCAACCATAGTCTCGGATTGTCGCTTGTTTTTATTTGATAATCAACATTCTTCAGCTTATTATGCCAGTCAATAATTCTGTTCTTACTAATTTTGTCAGACAATTTATTTAATTCATTTTGAAATTCAATAGATGTATAGTACATTTCTGAATAATTATTATTTAAAGTTTTAAGTAAAAGGTCTCTAGTAATATTTAATAGCCCAACTAATATCTCATTTGGTTCATTTCCTGCATCATATAAGTTATTACAACTAATTAATAACGACTCAGGCTCATTATTAATTAATGCATAAATTAAATCAGTCAAATCATTTTCTGATACTTCTCCAAGCAAGCTTTGAACATTTTTAGTAGTTACGCCATTAGGAAGAAGACTTAATTGATCTAGTAAACTTTGTGCATCGCGCATTCCACCATTCGATCTTTTTGCAATTAGTTTGAGAGCCTGATCTTCAAATTTAATTGATTCTTTATTTGCTATTGCAGAAAGGTTGTGGAAAATAGTATTTGAGCTTATTCTTTTAAAATCAAATTTCTGACATCTACTTTGAATGGTATTTATGACTCTTTCAGGATTTGTTGTTGCAAGAATAAAAACAACTCTTTCAGGAGGTTCTTCAATAGTTTTGAGTAAAGCATTTGATGCAGCTGTTGAAAGCATATGACATTCATCGATAACATATACTTTCCATCTAGCTTGAGTCGGGGCAAATCTTGCTCTATCAATTATTTCTCGTATATTTTCAACTCCAGTATTAGATGCGGCATCAATTTCAATAATATCTAGGGCATTACCTTCTGCAATTTGTATACATAATTCGCATTTCCCACATGGATTTGGTGTAGGTTGTTGAGATGATAGACAATTTAATGATTTTGCAAATATTCTCGCACTTGATGTCTTCCCTGTCCCTCTAGGTCCATTAAAGAGATAAGCAGGTGCAATTTTCTGAGATATTAATGCTTGTTTAAGAGTGATTGATATAAATTCTTGACCAACCAGCTCATCAAGGTTAAGAGGCCTATATATTTGATGAAAAGGTTTATGTAGATTAATCATTTATTATTTTTAATTAAATTATTAAGTTAAATTATGGAAAACGATTACCTAAATTTTTATGCAGATTCTTTAATAATCCTTTGAGGTCCTGCTGGAAGTTTAACAATTTTCGATAAGAACAGTTTGTCTACCATTTTTTTCGTAATGGTGAACTCTTTAACTTCTTTTTGTGATGGAAGTGTATACATTAAATCCAGCATTAATTCTTCAATTATTGATCTAAGAGCTCTAGCTCCCGTTTTTCTTTTAAAAGCTTCATTAGCGATTGCTTCCACAGACTCTGGTTCGAAATTTAATTCAACGTTATCCATACTTAATAAAGTTTTAAATTGCTTTACCAGTGCATCTCTTGGTTCTGTCAGAATTGATTCAAGAGTTTCTTGAGTAAGACGATCTAATACCGCGCATACTGGAATTCTTCCAATGAATTCTGGAATTAATCCATATTTGACTAGATCATCTTGTTCTAAATTCTTGAGAGCATCTCGGGAATCAACTATTTTTTTTGCATTTATTTTTCTTTCGTCAGGGTTGGTAGTAAATCCAATTGAATTTTTGCCTAAACGTTTTTGAACAATATCCTCTAAACCTATAAATGCACCTCCACATATAAATAAAATCTGGCTTGTATCGATTTGGATACAGTCATGGTTGGGGTGTTTTCTTCCTCCTTGTGGTGGAACATTGGCAATTGTTCCTTCAAGCATTTTTAATAATGCTTGTTGAACTCCTTCTCCAGATACATCTCTTGTAATTGATGGGTTTTCACTCTTTCTAGCGATCTTATCTATTTCATCAATGTATATGATCCCCTTTTGAGCTAAATCCACATTCATTTCTGACTTTTGTAGAAGTCTCAATAGGATATTTTCAACATCCTCGCCAACATATCCAGCTTCAGTAAGACTTGTTGCATCAGCTACTGCAAAAGGAACATCAAGAAATTCAGCTAAAGTTTGTGCTAATAATGTTTTACCACTTCCAGTTGGGCCAATTAGTAAGATGTTTGATTTTTGTAGTTTAGTTGCTTGTAAATCATTAGAATTATTTTCTTTATTTTCTTCTTTTAAACTCCAAGCGAGTCGTTTATAGTGATTATAAACAGCAACTGATAGTATCTTTTTTGCAGATTCTTGACCTACAACTTGGTTATCAAGAAAAGTTTTAATTTCAATTGGTTTGGGGATAGAAGTTAATTCTAAAGGAATAGATTTATCAGAATTATTAGTTTGTAATTTTTTCTTTACTTGCGGTGAGTTATTGATTTTTGCTTGAGTATCAATTAATTCTTCATCAAGAATTTCATTACAAAGGTCTATGCATTCATCACAAATATAAACTCCCGGACCAGCTATAAGTTTTCTAACTTGATCTTGTGATTTACCACAAAAAGAACATTTTAGATGGGCGTCGAATTTAGCCATCGATAATTAAAGCTTGTATAGAATAAAAAAAGGTTAAATATCCCTTACTTATTAGGATTGCTTATAAAATTGGATTCGTCATCATATTCTTAAAATATTGCTTTTACTTGTCATTATTTATGACTTTATCAATTAGTCCATATTCAACTGCTTCTGCAGGTGATAGAAAATAGTCTCTTTCAGTATCTTCATTAATTTTTTCTAAAGATTGATTTGTATGTTCTGCTAAAAGAGAGTTTAATGTTTTTTTGAGAAATAGTATTTCTTTTGCTTGTATTTCAATTTCAACTGCTTGGCCTTGAGCACCTCCAAGTGGCTGGTGAATCATTATTCTCGAATTAGGTAAAGCTAACCTTTTTCCTTTCGCCCCCCCACTAAGAAGAAATGCCCCCATACTTGCAGCTACACCAAAACAGATTGTTACAACGTCTGGAGAGATTTGCTGCATCGTATCGTATATAGCTAATCCAGCAGTGACAGAACCACCAGGAGAATTAATATATATTTGTATGTCTTTGTCAGGATCTTCTGCTTCTAGAAATAATAATTGTGCAACTAATGAATCTGATACTTGATCATTAATCCCGGTACCTAAAAATATTATCCTTTCTCTTAATAATCTTGAATAAATATCAAATGCTCTTTCTCCTCTTCCAGATTGTTCTACTACTGTAGGAACAGCAGATTTAGATTTATCAATAACATCGCGAGAATTTATTGAGCTTTGGATTAAATGTTTTTTTTCAGAATACACTTAGTTAGTCTCTTTCTTTATCTAATTTAAGGGTTTTTTTGCTGAATAGTTAAATTTTTTATAAATTAATTTTTTTCTTTTTTATTTACCTTGGGTTTACTTTTAGTTTGAACTCCTTTTTTTGAAGTTGTTTTTGTGGCTGTTTTTGTGGTTGTTTTTGTGGTTGTTTTTGTAGTTGTTTTTGTTGCTTTTTCATTTATTTCTTTTACTGCTGAATTTTCTTCAAGCCAAGTGATTAACTTTTCTTGTAGGAGATCGTTGTGAACTACATCTTTTAATTTCTGAATGTCAATTTGTCTTGTTGATTTAGAAATTTCATCTTCATATTCCTTCATTTTCTGATCTATTTCTTCATCCTCGACTGTGATTTGTTCTCTTTCTGATAATGCTTTTAAAGCTAAATTTCTTTGAACATTTTTTTCAGCTTGAGGACGAGTTGATTCTGCTAAAGATTTCACTAATTCTGGAGTAAACGTTGATTTAATATCCATGCCTTGTTGAGCAAATCTTTGCGCTGTTTGTTCAATATTATTTCTAACTTCAATATCAATCATTGCTTTTGGAATTTCGGCATCTAACTCTTTGGATAGTGCATCCATTAAAGCTTCAACTTTTATATTTTTTTGAGTATTATCAAAATTCTCCTTTAGTTGTTTTTCTATTTCTTTTTTTAGTTCTTTTAATGAATCTTTATTTCCAGATTGTTTTGCAAAATCATCATTAAGTTCAGGCAATTCTTTTTCTTTAAGATCTTTTAAACTTACTTCAAAAATTGCTTCTTTACCTCTGGATTCTTCATGAGAATAGTCTTCAGGAAATCTAAGAGTAAGAGTTTTATTATCATCAATTTTCATACCAACAATTCCCTCAACGAAGCCTGGAATCATTTTGTTCTTTTCTAATTCAAGATCCATTGAATCACTAGATCCCCCGTCTATTTCTTTTTTGGAATCTTTGTAAATACCTTTGAAACTAACTACCGCGATGTCTCCTAACTTAGCAGGCCTATTATTGACTGGAATAATATTTGCTAATTGATTTCTTGATTTTTCTAAAGCTTCATCTATGGATTTTGGGTCAAACTTACTTTTTTTAATTTCAACAGACAGACCTTTTGATTTTTTTAATTTTAATTTGGGTGCAATATCAGTTTGTAGAGTAATTTTTAAAGGTTTTTCCGGATTAAAGATTTTTAGTATTGATTCAAATCCATCAACTAATTCTGGTTCACTTAGTGGCTCTATTGATTCCATCTTTAAAGCCTGGTTCCAAGATTTATCAATTATTTTTTCTAGGGCAGAGGCATGTAGTTGAGTAATACCGATTCTTTGTATCAATACTTGTTTTGGAATTTTGCCAAGCCTAAATCCAGGAATTTTGGCCGAACGACTAATTGAATTTATTGTCTCATTTACGCATGATTTGCATGTATTAGATGGTATTTCTAATTCAAGTGCAACTCTACTTTGTGGTAGTGCGGTTGTTTTTACTATTAATTCTTCTTTAATCATGTTTGAGTTTTTAAAATTATTACAATAGGCAGAATCTTAATTATTCCACATTAAGTGATTTCCTTGAAGTTAACTTTTTTGATACAGTAAGAAAAATATTAAATTTTATAATTTTTTAATTCATATAGTGAGAAATTCTCCTTTTTTGCCAAATAGACCATTAAAAGTAGCTGTTTTAGGTTCTTCAGGTGCTGTTGGATCTGAACTACTTAAAATTCTTGAAGAAAGAGATTTTCCTATCTCAGAATTAGTTTTGCTTTCATCTCAGCGGTCAGAAGGGAAAATAGTCAAATGGAAAGGAGAAGAAATTATTACTAAAAAAGCTTCAAAAGAAGAATTTTTGAATGTTGATTTAGTTCTTGCTTCTGCAGGTGGAAGTATTTCAAAACAATGGTTATCTACAGTTAAAGATCAAAATGCTGTACTAATTGATAATTCAAGTGCATTCAGATTAGAAAATGATGTTCCTCTTGTTGTTCCGGAAGTAAATGCTTCTGAAGCTTTAAAGCATAATGGTGTTATCGCTAATCCGAATTGCACAACAATATTGCTGACTCTAGTTTTAGCTCCTTTGCATAAAATTTCTCCGATTAAAAGAGTAATCGTTTCAACTTATCAATCGGTAAGTGGAGCTGGTCAATTAGCAATGGAGGAATTACAGTTTTTAACTAAGAAATATTTGCAGGGAGATCCGAAAGAAAGTGAAGTCTTACCATATTCTTTAGCATTTAATCTCTTTCTACATAATTCACCAATGCTTTCAAATAATTACTGCGAAGAAGAGATGAAAATGACAAATGAAACTCGCAAAATATTAAATATTACTGATTTAAAACTGTCTTCAACATGCGTTCGAGTTCCCGTTCTTAGAGCTCATTCTGAATCAGTTAATGTTGAATTTGATGATGTTATCAAACCTTCTTATGCTATTAATCAATTAAAAAAAGCTAAAGGTTTAGAAATAATAGAAGATTATGAAAAAAATAGGTTCCCGATGCCAAATGATGTGATGGGAAGAGATAATATTGCGGTAGGAAGAATAAGAACTGATATTAGTAATTCTAATGGATTAGAATTATGGTTATGTGGAGATCAAATAAGGAAAGGAGCAGCACTTAATGCTGTTCAAATAGCAGAATTATTAATTGCAAAAAAATGATTCCCAACAATACTAAATATTCTAATCCATTATTCGGAAGAATTTTGACAGCTATGGTTACTCCATTTAAAAAAAATGGTGCAGTTGATTATGAATTAGCTATTAAACTTTCTAATTACCTTTGTGAAAATGGCTCTGATGGAATTGTGCTTTGTGGGACCACAGGAGAGTCTCCAACACTTACATGGGCTGAACAACATAATTTGTTTGTTGCAGTAAAAGGTTCTTTAAATTCTAGATATAAAGTGATTGTTGGTACAGGAAGTAACTGTACTAGTGAGGCTATAGAAGCTACCCAAAAAGCTTATGAATTTGGTGCGGATGGTGCTTTAGTTGTTGTCCCTTACTATAATAAGCCCCCTCAAGAAGGTCTTTATGAACACTTTAGTTCTATAGCTAATGCAGCGAGTGATTTACCTTTAATGTTGTATAACATCCCTGGAAGAACTGGTTGTAATTTATTGCCCACCACTGTAAATAAACTTATGAATTTCCCAAATATTCTCAGTATTAAAGCAGCAAGCGGTAGAATAGAAGAAGTGACAGAGTTAAGGGCGGCGTGCGGCTCTAAACTTTCAATATATAGTGGCGATGATTCATTGTTGCTTCCTATGTTATCTGTTGGTGCTGTTGGTGTAGTAAGCGTAGCTAGCCACATTGTTGGGTTGCAGCTTAAAACCATGATTGAATCATTTCAAAAAGGTGACATATCTATTGCTCTTGATATTCATGAAAAACTGCAACCACTTTTCAAGGCACTCTTTGAAACGACAAATCCAATTCCTATCAAAGCAGCTTTAGAACTACGAGGTTGGCAAGTTGGTTCTCCTAGGAATCCATTAACGCCTCTTATTAAAGAAAAGAGAGAAAGCTTACTTCAGATAATTCAAAATCTGTCTTTGTAAATACTTTTTTTAACGCTTTAATAAAGTTACTTTGACTTTAATAACCACATTTTTAGCTTGTTAAAATACTTTTATCATGAATTCAAATCAAATCAAATCAAATAATACTCAAACTTTATCTCAAACAAAAAGATCAAATGAACCTGCTTTAAAAATTATTCCATTAGGGGGTCTTCATGAAATAGGTAAAAATACATGTGTTTTTGAATACCAAGATGACATCATTTTAATAGATGGGGGACTCGCTTTTCCAAGTGATGGCATGCATGGTGTGAATGTTGTTATGCCTGATACATCCTATTTGCAAGCTAACTTAAATAGATTTCGTGGAATGATAGTAACCCATGGTCACGAAGATCATATTGGTGGAATTTCCCATCATTTAAAGAAATTTAATATTCCTGTGATTTATGGTCCACCTTTAGCGATATCAATGCTTAAAGGAAAGATGGAAGAAGCAGGCGTGGCTGATAGGACAACAACACAGACTATAGAACCAAGGCAAGTTGTCAAACTTGGACAGCATTTTTCATTAGAATTTATACGTAATACTCATTCAATTGGCGATAGTTTTTCTTTAGCTCTAACTACTCCAGTAGGTGTTGTTTTCTTTACTGGGGACTTTAAATTTGATCATCTGCCACCTGATAACAAACATGCTGATATTGAAAGAATGGCATTTTATGGTGAGAAGGGTGTTCTTTGCTTACTCTCGGACTCTACAAATTCCGAAGTAAAGGGTTTTGTTCCTTCAGAAATTTCTGTTTTTCCAAATTTAGATCGAATTATATCTGAAGCCAAAGGTAGAGTTATGCTTACTACTTTTGCAAGTTCAACCCATAGAGTTGCGATGGTGATCCAATTAGCAATGAAGCATGGACGTAAAATTGGATTAATGGGACGATCAATGTTAAATGTTGTTGGTAAATGTCGTGAATTAGGCTATATAAAATGTCCTGATGATCTATTTTTCCCAATTAAAAGCATAAGAGATTTACCTGATAGAGAAACTCTACTCTTAATGACAGGTAGTCAAGGAGAGGTAATGGCTGCATTAAGTAGGATCGGAAGAGATGAACACCCACACGTTAAACTCAAAACTACTGATACAGTAATTTTTTCTTCCAGTCCAATTCCAGGAAATACAATTTCTGTAGTGCACAGTATTGATAGATTAATTAAATTGGGTGCTAATGTTATTTATGGTAAAGAGCATGGAATTCATGTTTCTGGTCATGGATGTAGAGATGATCAAAGATTGATGCTAGCGTTAATCAAACCAAAGTTTTTTGTTCCAGTACATGGCGAATATAGAATGCAAGTTTTGCATGGTAAAACCGCTGAATCGATGGGCGTAGATCCCAATAATATACTCATCCTTGATAATGGAGACACAATTGAGCTTAGGGCTGATTCAATGATTCAAGGAGATCCAGTAAAGTCTGGAATTGAAATGCTGGATAATACAAGGACTTGTGTAGTAGATGCAAGAGCTCTAAAAGAGAGACAGCAGTTAGCAGATGATGGAATAGTTACTGTTTTAGCCCCTATAAGTACAGATGGTAATATGGTAGCCCCACCACGAGTAAGTTTAAGAGGGGTAGTAATATCTGCTGATCCAAGAAAAATGTCAATGTGGACTGAAAGGGAGATAAATTGGGTACTAGAAAACCGCTGGAAACAATTATCAAGACAAACCAGTCCCAATAGTTTTGAAGTTGATTGGATTGGGGTCCAAAGAGAGATTGAAAATGGTTTAACTAGAAGAATGCGAAGAGAATTACAAGTAGAGCCATTAATTCTATGCTTAGCTCAACCTGCACCAAGCGGAACCCGAGCTTATAAACCTCAAATTGTTAATGAGCAAAATCAGCATCCAAAAAATAAACATTATCCAAATGTTAATAATCAAAATATAAACCGTAATCAAAATAATTATAAAAATAATTCATCAGCTAGAAATACAAATCAAGTAAAGAATAATCAATCTGTAAAAGATTCTGTTAAAACTCTAGTAGCTAATACAGAGGAGGCACCAGCAGGTAGAACTAGAAGAAGGAGATCTGCAGTATCAAACTAGTTTTTTTCTAGATTTATATAGTCCTTATTCCAAACAATCTCAAATCCATCTGGTAAATCTATTTTGCCTCTATCTTTCTCAAGAATTGAAGAAGCTAAATGAGTTAAATTTTTTGAGCTTAATTGTTTTGTACAATCCTTCTTTAGAAAAGTATTTAAAATAGTACATCTTGCTTCAATGCATAAGCTATTTAATAATTCCCTCTTTACACCAATTGCATCTTCACAATAAAGAAATGCAAGCTTACTGAGATCATTTTGCTCATTCTTATAATTGCTCATTTTTTCTGCAAAACTATTTATCCTCTTAGAACAACCAGGATACATAGTTTCTAAAATAGGAATAATTTTCCCTCTAACTAAATTCCTTTTAATTGTTAGATCGTGATTAGTCGGGTCTTCCCAAATAGGAATGTCTTGAAGCTGGCAAAATTTCTTGGTGTCCTCTCTACTGAATATTAATAATGGTCTTATTAAATAAATGTGATGTTGAAGTAATCGTTTTTTGGCGATATAGCTTAGTCCTGCATAATTGCTTCCTCTAGCTAAATTTAATAAAAATGTTTCTGCATTATCTGTGTTCGTATGACCAGTTAATAAGTAAATATCGACTTCTTTCTGGTTCTCAACAAATAATTGATTCGCTCTTTCACTTAATTTCTTATATCTCCAATCTCGCGCTTTTTCTTCAGAAGAAATAGTTTTTTTATTACCTTGATCAAAAAAAAATGTAATATTTTTTTTACTACAGTAACTTTGTAATTCAAGTGCATATTTTTCAGATTTTTCATGCCATTGGTGATCTCCATGCCAAACATTTACAACCCAATTATGTTGTTTTTTCATATCATTGATTAGGTTCAATAAAGCCATCGAATCTTGTCCTCCAGAAACTGCTATTAATAGATTTGCTCCATCAGGAATTAATGTTTTATTGACCAAAATTTCTTTGTGCAGGAGATGATGCCAGGATGTCCAATTTTTTTGCGACGAATTTTTATCAGACATATTGTTTAACTCAGATAATATTTTTTTAAAAATTCACTGTTTTAATAAAACAATGTCACAATCAGGTAATAAATTCATCAAATCTATGAGTCTGATTAATCTTTTGCCACAAAAAATTCAAGAGGAGCTTAGCAGTAAATCTTTACTCAAAGTTATTTCAGGATTAAGTAATTTTGAAACCAAAACTGTTAACAAAATTGTGGAAGCAGCCTCGATGGGCGGAGCCGATTTAATTGATATAGCTTGTAAACCTGAATTAGTTGAATCCGCGATTGGGATTTCACCATTACCAATTTGTGTAAGTTCCGTAGAGCCTAAGTCTTTTATAAATTCAGTTAAGGCAGGAGCTTCCTTAATAGAAATAGGCAATTATGATAGTTTTTATGACCAAGGAATTACTTTTTCGGAGGAGAAAATTTTAAATCTTACAAAAGAAACTAAAGATCTTTTACCTAATATTCCTCTATCAGTGACAGTTCCACATAATATGCCTATTGATAAACAAGTAGATCTTGCAATTAAATTAGTTCTTGAAGGCGCTGATATTATTCAAACTGAAGGAGGCAAAAGTTCTAACCCATATAGTTCAGGAATTCAAGGATTACTAGAAAAGTCAGTACCTACTCTGGCGGCTACTTTTGCAATATTTAAGGAATTTGAGAAACAGTCCATTAATATTCCTATCATGAGTGCTTCAGGTTTAAGTGAGGTGACATGTCCTTTGGCAGTATCATGTGGAGCTTCTGCAGTCGGAGTTGGATCTGTAGTAAATAAATTAGATGATTTAATATCAATGGTTGCTGTTGTTAGAGGCCTAAAAGAATCTTTGAAAAATTCAATGATTAAAGAAAAAGTTTCCTAAGATATAAAAAATCTTAAGTTATTAGATGAATGAATAACTATAAGCTTCAAGCACCTTATCAACCAAATGGTGATCAACCTAAAGCCATCAAGAAGTTAGTTCAAGGAGTTAATAGTGGCGAAGAGTTTCAGACTCTTTTAGGTGCAACTGGAACTGGGAAAACTTTCACTATTGCTAATGTAATCGAGCAAACTGGAAGACCAGCACTTATTCTCGCTCATAATAAAACTTTAGCAGCTCAATTATGTAATGAGTTAAGGCAATTTTTTCCTAAAAATGCCGTTGAATACTTTATTTCTTACTATGATTATTATCAGCCTGAAGCTTATGTCCCTGTAAGTGATACATATATAGCAAAAACTGCTTCAATCAATGAAGAAATTGATATGCTTAGGCATTCGGCTACTAGATCATTATTTGAGAGGAAAGATGTTATTGTTGTTGCATCCATTAGCTGTATATATGGTTTAGGTATACCAAGTGAATATTTAAAAGCTGCTGTTAAATTTGCTGTTGGTGAAACCATAGATTTACGTTCTTCTCTAAGAGCACTTGTGGATAATCAATATACAAGAAACGATGTAGAAATAACTAGAGGCAGATTTAGAATTAAGGGAGATGTATTAGAAATTGGACCAGCTTATGAAGATAGATTGATAAGAATTGAATTATTTGGAGATGAGATTGAGGCTATTAGATTTGTTGAT
>QBXG01000016.1:0-28280 GCA_003283445.1 Prochlorococcus sp. AG-321-D23
TAGAGTAATTTATGGTGCTGATGGTGCATCATTCTTAAAAGACTTGTCTTCCCTCATTGAAAACGAGCCAGAAACACTTGTAGCCTAATTTTAATTGAATTTTGAAATTCATAATGAAGAAATAGATCATAAGCTAGAAGCCTATGATTATATTCTTGATGAAACATTAATTGCTAATAAACCTTCTAAAGTAAGGCATGAATCTAGATTAATGATAGTTAGAGATAGTTCATTAGAAGAAGACTTTACAACAAATAAATATACAAAGAATCTCTTGGAAGAACTTAGAAAGGGGGATTTGGTCGTTGTAAATGATACGAAGGTGATGAAAGCAAGGTTAAAGGTTGAATTAGAAAATGGGAGATTAGTCGAATTATTAGTTTTGGAGAAAGTAGATGAATCTACTTGGCTATGTTTAGCAAGGCCCGCTAAAAAGTTAAAAATAAACAGTCAGTTAAATTTAAAATCATCCTTGGCAAAAGATATAAAATTGCATATTTCAGGGATTGATAAAGAAACTGGAGGAAGATTTATCAAGTTTCCAGAAAATATAAATGATCTAATTTCAATGAATAATCTTCTTGATATATATGGAGAAATCCCCCTACCTCCATATATAAAAAGCGCCGAAGAAGAATCTTTTCATGAAAATAGTTATCAAACTGAATATGCAAGTAATCCTGGAGCAGTTGCTGCGCCAACAGCAGGATTACATTTAAGTAAAAGTCTTATTTCAAATTTAAAAAAAAAAGGCATATTAGTTATGCCAATTACTTTGCATGTAGGTTATGGAACATTTAAGCCAATTGATCAAGAAGATTTATCTAATTTAAAACTTCATAAAGAGTGGGTCAGTGTTAGTAGGAAAGTGGTAGAAGAAATAAAAAGAGTAAAAAAAACCGACAGAAGAGTAATAGCTATTGGAACTACTAGTGTAAGAGCTCTTGAAAGTTGCTATTCGAATGAAATGGAAGATTTAATTCCTATAGCTAAGTATGTTGATTTAGTAATTAAGCCAGGCTACAAATTCAAGGCAGTTGATGGATTATTAACTAATTTTCATCTTCCAAAGAGTTCATTATTACTTCTAGTAAGCGCAATGATTGGTAGAGAAAGATTATTAAATCTATATAAAAACGCCATAAGAGAAAAATTTAGATTTTTCTCTTATGGCGATGCTATGTATATTTCTCCAGATTCATTTCTGGAGAAAAAATAAATTTAAGCTTTAACTGGCTCCTGAATTATTCCACTTGGAACTTCAGTGAACATAATTGATGATAAATACCTTTCAGCTAAATCTGGCAAAACAACCACTATAGTTTTACCTGCATATTCATCTTGCTCAGCTAATCGGACAGCAGCAGCAGCAGCAGCCCCACAAGATATTCCTACAAGAAGCCCCTCTTCTTTTGCCAATCTGAGAGCCATTTCTATTGATTCATCATTCGTAACTTGTTCAACTTTATCAACAATTGATAAATCAAGGTTTTTAGGAATAAATCCTGCTCCTATGCCTTGAATTTTGTGTGGTCCAGATTTAACTTCTTCGCCATTAATTGTCTGAGTGATAACAGGACTATGTGATGGTTCTACTGCTACAGAAACAATATTCTTGCCCTTCTCTTGTTTAATATATCTCGATACTCCTGTTATTGTTCCACCTGTTCCAACCCCTGCAACAAAAACATCAATTTCACCATCGCAATCATCCCAAATTTCAGGCCCAGTTGTTTTGAAATGAATTTCTGGGTTTGCTGGATTATCAAACTGACCTGGCATGAAATACTGAGAGGGATTACTTTCTGCGATCTCTTTAGCTTTAGCAATTGCTCCTGGCATACCTTTAGAAGCCTCTGTTAAAACAATTTCGGCACCTAAAACTGCCATCACTCTTCTCCTTTCAATGGACATAGATTCTGGCATTGTAAGGATTAGTTTGTAACCTCTTGCTGAAGCTGTAAAAGCTAAGGCAATTCCAGTATTTCCAGAAGTAGGTTCAACAATGATTTTGTCTTTTGTAAGTTTTCCGCTTTTCTCAGCGTCCCATATCATGTTTGCACCAATCCTGCATTTAACACTATAGGCAGGATTTCTACCTTCAATTTTTGCCAATACAGTAGCTTTAGCGTTTTTAGTAACTGATTTTAATTTAACTAATGGAGTGTTTCCAATAGCAAAACTGTTGTCCTCATAAATTTTTGCCATTTATACGTTGAGAAAATATACAACAATTCTAACTATTATTTAGAAAAAAGAGTACATAGGTTTTTATACGGTAAATACTAGGAATTATAAATTATTTAATGCTTCAGAAAAGGTTCTCCATAAGTGATCTTTATCTTCTAGTCCGACAGATACTCTAATAAGGTGAGAAGGAATGTTAAAACTTTCAACCCAATCTAATTCGTCATAATGAGCTAATAAAACATAAGGACATACAAGGGTAAATTTTGTACCTAAACTAGGACCTTTTGATATTTGAAGCGAATCATAAAACTTTTTAGCTTTCTCAAGACCTCCTTTTAATTCAAACGATAATAAGCAACCATATCCCCCATCAGAAGTCATTATGGAATTGAAATTAGGACAATTTTCGGGATGGAAAATATTTTTGATCTCTTTACGGGTTTCTAATCTTTTTTTTAATTCTAAACATGCTTTATTTTGCTCAAAAACTCTTTGTTTTACATCTCTACTAGCTTTTTCTAGTGAAACCATATCGCCATCTGAAAGCATTGGAAGGTTGATTTCATTTAAGGCATTTCTAAATTGATCAATCCATCTGCTTTTTGGATTTAGTATTAGTGACCCAGCAAGAATATCCCCGTTACCTGAAAAGATTTTTGTTAGTGAAGTGAAAACGATATCTGCATGTTCCAAAGAATTTATATTTAAATTTGAACCAATAGTATCGTCAATTATCAAAGGTATATTTATTTTATTAGCTATTTCTGAAATTTTTTTTATGTTCACACATTTGAGCATTGGATTACTTGGTAATTCAATGATCAAGGCTGCTGGATTTATTTTTATTATTTCTAATTCAATATCCTTGCAATTTTCTTCTGTTATTAACCTGGCTCCATGAAATATATGCATTGGTAATTTAAGTACATCTACATATGGGAAACCAATTTGAAGTGTAGGTCTATCTGGAAATAATTTATATATTATTTCTAATGATGTGTATAACGCTGACATTCCAGATGAGGTCAAGTGAACATCATTAGAGCTTGTTTTTGTAAACTTAGAAATTCTATCTTTTATTCTTTGACAACTTTCTATGACTAAATATTTTGAAGGGCAATCCTCTAGTCCCAATTCAATTGCAGCCGTTCTTGATGAAATACCGAGACCGGTATGTTGCCAAAAAGATCTTGCATATTTGCTTGCTGATTCTTTAGTAATTAAAAAAGCTAAATTATGCCTTCTTTCAATATATGTAGATCCTTTAGAAGTATTTCTATCACAGTATTTTTTTGCTTTTAAAGCTATTCTTTCATTTGGATAGGGCCAGATACTTAGATCATTTAAGTGACTTTCTTTTTCAACCTTTTCACATAATCTTTTTACTAAAGGATTAAGTCCAAAACGAGGATAGATTGACTTTAATAATTCCATGCATTTTGGATTTTTTTCCTCATAATTAATTACATCGTTCCAAGTTGGTAAAGCTACAGAAACAGCATGTTCATTATCAGGAATCGAATATCCCAACTCTAAACTACTCCATATTGGATTTTTAAGTAAATTTCTCAATTTTTAGAATTTATTTAAGGCAAATAAGATATCTGAAATTAAATCATTTGTATCTTCACAACCTACCGACAATCTTATAAGTGAATCATCAATACCTAGGAGGTTTTTTGCTTTGTCATCAACAGATGCATGAGTCATTGTTGCAGGGTGGCAAATTAAACTTTCAACGCCTCCAAGACTCTCTGCTAATGAGAAATATCTAAGTGATTTACAAAATTCAAAAGTATCCGATTTGTTTAAATTTAATTTTAGGGTGATCATTGAACCACCAGATTTCATTTGTGATTTTGCTAAATTAAATTGAGGATGTTTCTGATTAAAGGGATAAAAAACTTTACTAATTATTCTGTGATTTTCAATTTCCTTAGAAATTATTTCTGCACTTTTTGTTTGTTGTTCGATTCTTAGAGGGAGAGTTTTTACTCCTCTTGTAATTAACCATGTATCAAAAGGCGAGGGTTGAAGGCCTAAAGCTTTTTGAGAGAAAAGCATTTTACTATTCCATTCCTCATTATTTGTTAATACTGCTCCACCAAGTGCATCACTATGGCCATTTATAAATTTTGTTGTACTCATAAGAGATAGTGTTGCGCCCATTTCTAGAGGTTTTTGAATTAGAGCTGTAGAAAAGGTATTATCTAGAACCACAGGTATTCTGTACTTATTAGCTTCATCACAAATAAGTTCAATATCAAGTACTTTCAAAAGAGGATTTGTTGGACTTTCAAGCCATATCAAGGTTGGCTGAAAGTCTTTAATTTCTTTGAAATTTTCTTTATCTGTAAAATCTGTATATAAAACTTCTATTCCAAATTTTTTGAAAATTTTTTCGAACATTCTTACTGTACAACCGTATAGATTAGATTCGCAGAGTATTTTATCTCCTGATTTTAATGAAGATGTAATTGCAGTTACTGCACTTATGCCAGATCCAAAAACTGTACAGTATTTCGATTCTTCTATGGATTTAAGTGTATTTTCTAGAATTTTAAAATTAGGGTTGCCTGATCTGGTGTAATCGAAATTGCCCTTATTACCATGTTTAAATGTTGAGGTAGAAAAAATTGGTGGCATGATACATCCAGTCTCTTCTGAAAATTTTTCTCCATGATGAATTAATAAGGTTTTAACACCTGGCTTTTTGATAATATTTTTCTTATTTCCCATTGTTTTCAAAATAAGAATTAATTAAATCTCTCACCAATAAGGTGAGTGATTTAATAATTTGAAGAAAAGGATTTTTATACTTTCCTTGAATAGTATTCAACAACTAATAACTCGTTTATTTCAAGCGCGACCCATTCTCTATCGCACTTTCCGTTGATTTTGCCTGTTAACTTAGGTTTGTCTAGCTCTATATGAGGGGGGACATTAGCTAAACCAGGAAATTCAATATTACCTTCTACAAGTTTTTTACTTGCTTTATTTTCTTTAATGCTAATTACATCTCCTGGTTTACATTGGTAACCTGCAATATCAAGAACTTTTCCGTTAATGGTTACATGCCCATGATTTACTAATTGTCTTGAACCTGGGATTGTTCCACCAAAACCTAATCTAAAACAAACATTATCTAATCTGTTTTCTAAAAGTCTAAGGAGATTGGTTCCTGTAGAGCCTTCTTGAGCCCTAGCTTTTTTAACGTAACGAACTAGTTGCCTTTCAGAAACTCCATAGTTAAATCTTAGTTTCTGCTTTTCTTCTAGACGAATTGCGTATTCTGATCGCTTGCGACGGGCTTGGCCGTGCTGACCTGGAGGATTTGACTTCTTTGAAGCTTTCCTAGTGAGACCTGGTAGTTCTCCCAAGCGACGCGTAACCCTCAATCTTGGGCCGCGGTATCTTGACATAAGTTTAAATTAAAATTGAGATTTGCAATAAATTGGATAATTGATTAAATTCAACTAAACTAATTACTACTGAACTGTTATTTTACATCATTAAAGTGATTAAAAGCGTCAACAAACTACTTACATCTATACTTCTTTTGATAATTTCCTTCTATCAAAAGTGGTTTTCGCCTTTTTTTGGACCAAGATGTAGATTTATACCAAGTTGTAGTTCTTATGGATACGAGGCTATTACAAGGCACGGCCCATGGAGAGGTGGATGGTTGACCCTAAGAAGATTAAGTAAATGTCATCCGTTAACTCCATGCGGTTGTGATCCTGTTCCTGATTAAGTGAATGAAAATATTCATTTTTGTTAGGAAAGGTTGTTGCCTTTGCGAGACATTAAAAAATAAACTAACAAAAATAAATCTTAAAGAAATAAAACCTAAATTAGAAATCAATGAAATTGATATAGATAGGTTTGATTTGTACCAAGATAAATATAAAAAATTTGATAATGAAGTTCCTGTCGTCGCTATAAAAGAAAGTAAATCTCAAAAAATTATTGAGTTACCTAGGATCTCTCCAAGATTGAAGGATGATCAACTAAAAAAATGGCTAGAAAAACATATAAATAATGCTTTGAATAAGAATTGATTGGAAGATGAGATCAATAAAATTACATAAACTTCTATCTTTAGTAGAAATTGTGCCAACATCTGGGTTGATAAATCCAAAAATAACTAATATATCTTTTAATTCCAAAGAAGTTGAAAAGGGAACTTTGTTTTTGGGATTACCAGGATTAAATGTCGATGGAGGGAAATATTGGAGAGAGGCTATTGAAAATGGTGCAGAGGCAGCCATTATTGGTTCCAAAGCCAAAGAATTAACTGAAACTATTGATCATGAAAAGGTTCTTGTTATCGACGAGCCTTTAGTGGATCTTTTTTGTGGTCAAATAGTATCTGAGTTTTGGAATAAACCTTCACGTAAACTTAAACTTATAGGTGTAACAGGTACTAATGGAAAAACAACAATAACTTTTTTATTAGAATATCTACTTAATAAATTAGGAAAAAAGACAGCTTTATTTGGAACATTATTTAATAGGTGGCCAGGATTTTCAGAGGTCTCTTCACATACAACTGATTTTGCGGATAAACTTCAAAAGAAATTAAATGCCGCAGTTGAAGCCGACTCTGAGTTTGCAATATTAGAAGTAAGTTCCCATGCGATTGCTCAAAAAAGGATATCAGGTTGTGAATTTAATGCAGCTATTTTTACAAATTTATCTCAAGATCATCTTGATTATCACTCCGATATGGAATCGTATTTTCAGACAAAACGAAGATTATTTTTCCCTCCTTACTTATCAGAAAAAAATGGGATAGCTGTTTTAAATTGCGATGACCTTTGGATCTCAAAATTGCCAACTCCTCTAAAAAAAAGATCGTCTTTAGTTTCTACAAAAAAGATTAAGAGCGATTTTAAAAATGAAGAATTATTTTATGTAACAGATAAAAAATTTACTGGAAATGGTTCCTCATGTATCTTTCATACCCCTGAAGAAAATATAAATCTTTTTGTTCCACTAGTTGGAGAGTTTAATTTAATGAATGCAATTCAAGCAATAACAATTTTGTATAAACTTAATTTCTCTTTAAAAGATTTATCAAAATCAATAAAATCTTTTCCAGGTACTCCTGGGAGAATGGAGAAAATTGATATTGGTAATAATGATGTCTCAGCATTACTACCAACTGTAATTATTGATTATGCGCATACACCTGATGGATTAAAGAAAGTTTTGAAATCAATTAAAAAACTTTGCGAAGGGAAACTCATAACTGTTTTTGGATGTGGTGGAGATCGAGATTCTAGTAAAAGGCCTTTAATGGGAACAATAGCTGAAGAGTTTTCAGATCACTTGTTCATAACATCAGATAATCCAAGATCAGAAGAACCGCAGAAGATAATAAATGATATTTTGATGGGTATAGAAAAAAGAGATCAAATAATAGTTGAAATTGATAGATTCAAAGCAATAAATGAATCTATTAAATTTGCCAATAAAGAAGATATTGTTTTAATTGCAGGTAAAGGACACGAAGACTATCAAATTCTCAATGATAAAGTGATTGATTTTGATGATAGAAAAATAGCTTACAAATTTTTAGAAGAAAAAAGTAAATCCAAATAAAATTTATTAAGCAAAAATAAAGAGATATGTGCACAAATCACAATAAAATTTTCTTAGAATTAAAAGAGATTATTATTCAAAAATGAAAGGTTTAGCCTTAGTTGTAGGCTCAGGTGGGATTGGTACCCAACTAGCTAAAGATCTGAGCAAAAGTGAAAAAGAATTGGATGTTTTTTTGTGTGGAAGAAAAAGTCAATTTAATTCTTTTTGGGAATTAGACATAGAGGATTCTCAATCACTTTTGCAGTTTAAAAGTAAAATTTCGAATCATTCTTCGAAATTAAGATTAGTAGTTAACGCTACTGGAAGACTTCATAGTGAAACGCTTAAGCCAGAAAAAAGATTACAACATCTTGATAAAAAAAATATGATGGAAAGTTTTTCAATAAATGCCTTTTCTCCTATTTTATTAGCTAAAGCTATCGAAGAATTTATACCAAAAGATAATGATTTTAATTTTGCGAGTATAAGTGCAAGAGTTGGTAGCATTGGAGATAATCAAACTGGAGGTTGGTATTCATATAGAGCTGCAAAATCTGCGCAAAATCAGTTTTTTAAATCTTTAAGTATTGAGTGGGCTAGACGTTTTCCAAAAGCTACTATTACATTGCTTCATCCAGGGACAGTAGATACTGATTTATCTAGACCTTTTCATAAATTTGTTCCAGAACATAAATTATTTAGTACAGAAAAATCATCCCAATTTTTGATCAATATTATTAAAAATCAATCACCAGCATCTTCGGGAAAATTTATTGCATGGGATAGTTCAGAAATTCCTTGGTAATTTTTTTTATTTCTTCAGAAAGTAGATCAATTTCATCGTCTGTTGTCATCTGATGCACGCATGCTCTAAACCATTTTGGGTCTTCTAAAACTCTAATCCAAATTTTCTTTTCTCCAAGTTTCTTTACAAATTTGTCCTTATCTTCAATATTTTCGATATTAAAACTAACAATCCCATGTAAGTATTTTTTTTCTAAAACCAATTCAATTTCGTCAATTTGATTTAAATTATCCCAAAGTTTTTCACTTAATCTTTTGATATTTTTGCTTTTTTCTTTTTCAGGGCAGTCTTTATCCAAAAGATCTAAAGAAGTACGGAGACCTGCAAGTAAAGGAATACAAGAGGTAGCTACTTCAAACTTCCTCGCATCTTCATGAAAAAGATTATCTGACGGCTCATAAATTCCTTGTTCTTTTTTTAATGATTTCCAACCAATTATTGTTGGATCTGTTTCATGAATAAATTTATCTGAGACATAAATAGCTCCAAGTCCTTCAGGACCACATGCCCATTTATGAGAAGTTATGGAATATAAATCAGAATAAAAAACTTCTTCTTCAATTTTTATATGACCAAAGGTTTGAGCACCATCAATAAGTAGATAAGAATTGTCTCGATTATTTTTTAATTCGATAGAAATTTGTTTTAAAGGAATTTTATATCCAAAGTTCCACAAAATATGAGAAATGATTAGGATCTTAGTCTTACTATTTAGATTTTTTGAAATCTCTAAAATTATATTTTCGTCGTTTAGATTTCTAATTTTTTGAATTGGTAAAATTTTGAATATTAATTTATTTCTTCTGCAAAATTCTCTACTTGCAGCTACTACTCCAGGATGTTCACAGTCACTTATTAACAATTCTTCTCCTTCTTCTACTTTTATACCCCAAAAAGGCAAAATCATTCCAGAAGAGATATTCTCAGTTAAAGCTACATTTTTTGAATTAACTCCTAATTTTTGCGAAATAATTTTTTTTGTGGTAAATATTTCTTTATAAATAAAAGGCCACATATCATTTGTAAATGGTCCTAAATCTTGAATGATTTCCCAAGTTTTAACTATTGCTTCTAGGGAAGATTTTGGTAATGGTCCTTGACCTCCGTAATTGAAGTAAGATTTGTTTTTTAATGCGGGTATTTGATCTCTTAAATTAATTGTCATTCAAATTTTAAAATTAAATTGCTTGAGAATGGCTAAATATTCCCTACTAAAGTAACTGTTCTAAATTCAATATCTTCAATAACTTTCCAAGGTTCATTACTTCTCTGCGCGAATTCTAAGTTTTTAAAACCTAAATCTTTAAAATCATTTAGTAATTCTGGCTCATACCATGCTCCACTAATACATCCTGTCCATAGATCATGATCATTTTGCAATTTTAAAGGAACTTTTTTACTTGAGACAATATCGCTAATAGCTATTCTTCCTTTATTTTTAAGAACTCTTTTTATATTTCTTAAAAGATTATTTCTAGATTCAGGATTTACTAAATTTAAAACACAATTACTTAAAATAATATCAACTGATTTGTCTGCGATTAATGGATTTAAATCTTTATCTAATTCATCGAGATTTTCAATTGACCCTTTAAGAAATTCTGTATTTATGAAACCTATCTTTTCTGAAAATTTTTTAGAAGCAGATCTTGATAATGTAAGCATATCAGGATTTTGATCAACCCCAATTACTTTCCCCTCTTCCCCAACAATTTGAGAACAAATAAAGGCATTTTTGCCGCTCCCACTACCAAGATCTAAAACAATATCATTCTTCTTTACATATTTTGTTGGATCACCACATCCATAATCCCTTTCAATAACTTCTTCCGGAATTGCTTCAAGTAAAACAGGATTAAAACCAACAGGTGTGCAAAGACAATTCTCTTTTTCTAATGCAGCAGAACCATACCTTTCTTGAATAGCATCTTTATGATCAAGACCTTTCATATTTTTATTGAATTCATCGGTATTGCAGCAATCGCTAGACATAAAAGTAATTCTAGTTGTTAACGAATATAGCCAAAAAAAAACCCCTAAGTAGGGGTTATTTTTTTTTGAAATTAAATTATTTAGTGTAGTTAGCACCTCTGTAATTTAATTCTGCCTTTTCATTACTTGAAGAAGCGTCATCCATTCTTTTGGTGTATACGTTTCTTCTGTAGGTAAGTTCAACAGGTTGCTTATTAGCAGCCTTTTTGTTTTGAACGTAATTTTTACCTCTGTAAGTTAAAGTAGTCATGTTTCGATGTGACAAAACGGCCATCCCCCGTTCCCTGGTATGACTCGAACTGCGCCTTCTAATGAAGGTGAACGAAATGTAGCAACAGCTACCCTTTAATTATAAACGTATTTATGTTTTGCTGTCCAGATATTACGGATAGAAATAATTTTTTAATTTTTTTTTAATTATTATCTTAAGTAAATTTTGGTGTAATTTATATCTAAAAGGGATTAAGTTTATATTTAATTTCCGCTTTACTAATTAATTTAAATTTATGACAGGGTTTTTATATTTTTTGGGGAATACTTTAAGATGGCCCGCTTTAAAACCAAAAGAATTTTTTTCTTTACATGCGTACTTTACTTTTATTTATTTGATAACTTTTACATTAAGTAAAAATGAAGTTAATCAGTCAAATTTAGTATTTACATTGGGAATTCTAGCTCCTCTTTTAATAGCTATAGGTCAAGGCCTCCCCATAAATTGCTTAGATTTTAAATCATCATTAACTAAGGAATTAAGCAAAGAGTCGTAAAAAGATTTTCAAAAAATAGTTCACAAAACTTGGACTACTTCACTTATTTCAGGAATCATTTCTTTTAGCTTTCTTTCTATTCCCATTTTTAATGTCATGGTACTGCTTGGGCAGCTTCCACATGCTCCTTGAAGTCTTACTTTAACAATGGGACCATCAATTTCTGCTATTTCTACATTACCTCCATCTGATATTAAGAAAGGTCTTAGTTCATCTAAAACCGTTTCTACATTTTCATTTGTAAGTGGTAATGTTTCAGTACTCATAATTTTGAATTAACTTTATAATAAGCGTAGAAAGAAATGCGATTAATTGCAAAAAAAATAATTTTCTGTTGTGACTTCTAAAAACATCTTAAATAAAAATAATAGTTATGATGCGATATTGGTAGGGGCAGGAATAATGAGCGGAACACTTGCGTTATTAATTACAGAGATTTTACCTACAATAAAAATATTAATTATAGAAAAGTTAAATAAACCAGGTAGTGAAAGTACGGGTGCATTTAATAATGCAGGAACTGGTCATGCTGCAAATTGCGAATTAAATTACACCCCCGTAGATGAAAATGGAGATTTACAAATAGATAAAGCCCTTTCTATAAATCGTTCCTTTGAAAATTCAATGTCTTTATGGGCCTCATTGTACTCGAATGGGAAGATAGATATTAAAAAATTTTTAAAATTTATTCCTCATATAAGCTTTGTCACAGGTACTGAAAATATTTCTTTTTTAAAAAAAAGATTTAAAGCAATGTCTGAATATCCAGAGTTTTCAGACATGGAATTTTCATCATCTTTTAATCAAATAAAATCATGGGCACCACTTATTACTAATAGTAGAAATCCATTAGATAAAGTTGCAGCTACTCGAATAAAAAGAGGAACAGATATCAATTTTGAAGCATTAACAAAAGAATATCTAAATTATATTTCCAAGAATAAAAATGTTGAAATTAGTTATAATACAGAGTTATTAGATTTAAGGAAAATAGATAAAAAACAATGGAAATTAAAAGTTCGCTCACTATCTAGAATAGTTTCCCTGGGCACTTCATATGTTTTCCTTGGAGCTGGTGGTAAAACAATAAACTTTTTGCAAAAATCTAAAATTCCAGAAGCTAAAATATATGGTGGGTTTCCTGTTAGTGGGAAATGGCTTATTTGTGAGGAAAAGTCTTTAACGGAAAAACATAATGCAAAAGTTTATGGGAAAGCAGATATAGGATCACCTCCAATGTCAGTGCCACATTTAGATACAAGATGGGTTGAAGGCAAAAAATTTCTTCTCTATGGTCCTTTTGCTGGTTTCACTACTAAGTTTTTAAAAAAAGGCTCTTATCTTGATTTATTTAGTTCAATTAAAAAAAATAATTTATTCTCTATGCTTGATGTTGGGATTAAGAATAACGAATTAATTAATTATCTTTTTTCACAATCTCTTAAGAGTCATAATTCTCGAGTTGAAAACTTGAGGAATATGATGCCATCAGCTGAGCCTTCGAATTGGTATTTAGAGAATGCTGGGCAAAGAGTTCAAATAATCAAAAAAACTAAAGATGGAGGTTCTTTGCAATTTGGCACGGAAATTGTCAACTCGGCAGACGGCTCACTTTCTGCTTTATTAGGTGCTTCTCCTGGAGCTAGTACAGCAGTTTCGATAATGATTGAGGTTTTAAAAAAATCTTGCCTTTTTAATGATGATAAATTTGATCTTGACAAAAAGTTAAGTAATCTTCTTTATGAATCTAAATTAAAAAATGAAAGTGATAATAATTTTTTAGAAATTATTAAAAAAAGAAATAATTCTGTTTTAGGTTTCCATCCATAATCTTAATTAGCTATTATAAATTAAGAGAAAAAAAAATTTATAGGATTCGTTCTTTAATTTATATGACCGATATATCTGTTTCAAAAATAAGAAATTTTTGCATAATAGCTCATATTGATCATGGTAAATCTACTCTCGCGGATAGGTTGCTTCAAGATACTGGAACTGTGAAGCAAAGAGATATGCAAGATCAGTTTTTGGATAGTATGGATCTTGAAAGAGAAAGGGGTATAACAATCAAATTACAGGCTGCAAGAATGAAATATAAAGCAGAAGACTCGCAAGAATACATTTTAAATTTAATTGACACACCAGGACATGTTGATTTTTCTTATGAAGTAAGTAGATCTTTGCAGGCTTGTGAAGGTGCTTTATTAGTTGTTGATGCAAGTCAGGGTGTAGAAGCTCAAACTTTAGCTAATGTTTATCTTGCCCTTGAAAATAATTTAGAAATTATTCCTGTCTTAAACAAAGTTGATTTGCCTGGTGCTGATGCTGAAAAAATAAAGCAAGAAATTGAAGAGATTATTGGATTAGACACATCTAATGCAATAAATTGTTCTGCTAAAACTGGAGAAGGTATAGAAGATATATTAGAAGCAGTTGTGAGTAGAATTCCTCATCCTAAAGATGAAGTGAAATCTCTTACTAAGGCGCTTATTTTCGACTCTTATTATGATCCTTATAGAGGTGTAATTGTTTACTTCAGAGTAATAGCTGGGTCAATCAATAAAAAGGACAAGATCTTACTTATGGCAAGTAAGAAAAACTATGAGTTAGATGAAATTGGAATAATGGCCCCTGATGAGAAGCAAGTTAATGAACTTCATGCGGGAGAAGTTGGTTATCTGGCTGCATCTATTAAGTCAGTTGCTGATGCAAGAGTGGGAGATACAATTACACTATTTAATTCTCCTGCTAAAGATCCTCTACCTGGATATAAAACAGCCAATCCCATGGTGTTTTGTGGATTGTTTCCAACTGATGCTGATCAATATCCAGATTTAAGAGAGTCATTAGAAAAACTGCAATTATCTGATGCAGCGCTTAAATACGAACCCGAGACAAGTAGTGCTATGGGATTCGGCTTTAGATGTGGATTTTTAGGACTTCTTCATATGGAAATTGTTCAGGAAAGATTGGAGAGGGAATATGATTTGGATTTGATAGTAACAGCGCCTTCAGTAATATATAAAGTTAATTTGAATGAACAGGAAGAAATATTAATTGATAATCCTTCTACAATTCCAGATCCTCAATTAAGAGAATCAATAGAAGAACCCTATGTAAAAATGGAAATTTATTCTCCCAATGAATTTAACGGGACATTAATGGGTTTATGCCAAGAAAGACGAGGTGTTTTTATTGATATGAAATATATCACTACAGATAGAGTAACTTTGATTTACGAAATACCATTAGCAGAAGTCGTTACTGACTTTTTTGATCAAATGAAAAGTAGAACTCAAGGATATGCATCAATGGAATACCATTTGATTGGATATAGAAAAAATGATCTCGTTAGGTTAGATATTCTTATAAATTCTGAAAGAGCTGATCCTTTGACTTCTATTGTTCATAAAGATAAGGCCTATGGAATTGGTAGGGGCTTAGTAGAGAAATTAAAGGAGCTAATACCAAAACAACAATTTAAAATACCAATTCAGGCTTCAATAGGCAGTCGTATTATTGCAAGCGAAAGTATCAGTGCATTAAGGAAAGATGTCCTTTCTAAGTGCTACGGAGGAGATATCTCTAGAAAAAAGAAACTTTTGAAGAAGCAAGCTAAAGGGAAAAAGAGGATGAAGGCAATGGGTAAAGTTGATGTACCTCAAGAAGCTTTTATGGCAGTTCTGAAATTAAATCAGTAATTAATTTCAATTTAAAAACTAAAAGCTATTTAATCTTTGAAACAGTAGGTATATTTTAGTTGATTCGAATAAACATAAATTTGTGAATTCAAACTCATCAAATCAAGTTGCTCAGAATATTAGAAGGACTGGATTTTTAATTGTACTTTTATATCTTTTAATAGTTTTAATTATGAAAGTATTAGAAGCTAATAATTTTTTTGGTTATTCTTTATCATCATTTAGTAATGATATTTTTGCACCACCTTCCTTTAAACATTTATGTGGTACGGATAGATTAGGGAGGGATGTTTGTTTAAGAACTTTACAAGGGTCATCTATAGCTATTGAAGTTGTTTTCCTTGCAATTTTCTTTGCTTTAATTTTAGGCCTCCCATTAGGTTTAGTGAGTGGATATTTTGGAGGGATCCTTGATAAATGCTTATCACTTGTAATGGATACTATTTTTTCAATTCCTGTTATTTTGCTCTCAGTAGTAGTAGCTTTTGTACTTGGTAAAGGCATTATTAATGCCTCTATAGCCTTATGTATAGTTTATTCCCCTCAATATTTTAGATTGATCAGAAATCAAACAATGTTAATAAAATCAGAGACATATGTTGAAGCTGCAAGGGTTTCAGGGGCTGATGTTAAAACTATAATTTTTAAATATATACTTCCAAATGTAATAACTCCTTTACCTATTCTCCTTACTTTAAATGCTGCTGATGCTGTTTTGGTATTAGGAAGTTTGGGCTTTTTAGGGTTAGGAGTTCCTGCAAATGTTCCAGAATGGGGAAGTGATCTTAATCTTGCGCTTGCGGCTATACCAACTGGGATTTGGTGGACTGCATTATTCCCTGGATTAGCAATGTTTTTTTTAGTCTTAGGTCTTTCTTTTATAGGAGAAGAACTAGAAAATATTTTTGAGAATTGAAAGTTAATTTTAATATTTTTTAGTTATTAACAACTTCATTAATTTCTCCATACTGATTCATCTTTGGATATTTATTCCCAGACTTTCTGTATATAGAAGCTAACTCAGGATAACTCCATTCAAATAATGTCTTTTCGTATTCCTCTGCGCTTAAACCTTCTCCATTAAGAGGAAGTAAACTCTTACGTTCTCTTTGTCGAATAGCTTCAAAAAGTAAAATAGAAGCTGCTACTGAAACATTCAAAGATTGAACCATTCCTGACATTGGAATGAAGATTGATTCATCAACTTCTGAAATTAGTTGATCACTTAACCCCCACTTTTCTGCTCCTAAAACAAAACAAGTATTTTCTGAATAGTCAAAATTCCTGTAATCAGTTGATCTCTCATTTAGTGTTGTTCCATATAATTTAAAACCTTTCTTTTTTAGTTCAGATACTGCAGAAATTGTTGTCTCATGATTATTTAATTTGACCCATTTTTGACTCCCTTGAGCTGTACTGTTAAAAGTTTTAACTTTATCTTTTTTACTAATAAAATTCGCTTCAAAAACTCCCGCTGCATCACATGTTCTTAATATCGCAGATAAATTGTGTGGCTTATTTACTGCCTCTACCAGAACCGTTAAGTTTTTCATTCTGCAATTTAAAACATTTTTTATTCGCTCAAATCTTCTTGGCAAAATTGACATCTTAAAAATGTTTAAAGTTAATTTAATTATATTCGTTCCAAAAAATATAATTTAAAATATAAATTTTTTAAAGTTTTAAATGATTGATTTTATATTACTTCAAATTCAATCTATAGATTAATTAATCGTTTATTTAGTTTATAATATTTTAGTAATTTAGACGAGATTAAATGGCTTACATTGAATGGGATTACACGGTTATAACGAGTATGGTGGAAGCCCAGGGCTGGACGTTACCCGAGCATGAATCAAAAGAATGGAAACAATTTAACGATGAGCTTGGAGAGAAGATGAGAGGAGTTGGAATTGTGTTCGAAAAATATTGTAAATTCGCTCCAGATATTGGAGAAGGAGTTCATCTTTTAGACGATTAAAAATTTAAACCATTGATGTATCCCTTAATCAATGGTTATTAATTTATACATTAGGAAAATTTTGATTCAATTAGATAAAGAAATTATTAAGGCTTTATAAAGCTTCGTTTAAAAATCTATGAGTAACGTTCGTAAAAATTTTTTTAATTTTTAATTGTCCACAAAAAAGTTATTTAAATTTTATATTTAAATAAAAAAGTAAGATGCAAAATAAATTAATCTTTTTATTCGACGGTGGTTGTCCATTATGTCTTAGAGAAACTAATTTCTTAAAAAGTAAAGACGAGTTAAATAAAATTGACTTTGTTGATATCAACAATACTAATTATAATCCTAGTCTTTTTAAGGACATCTCATATGCTGAAGCAATGTCAAATCTTCATGGGATTTTAGAAAATGGAAATATTATCAAAGGGTTAGACGTATTAGCATATTCATATGAATTAATAGGGTTGGGTTGGGTTTACTACCCTTTAAAAATTGAATTATTTGCGCCGGTTTTGAGGTTATTTTACAAATATTGGGCAAAATACAGACTTAAAATTACTGGCAGATCAAATATTGAAAAACTCTGTAATTCTGGATGTAAGTAATAAAAATGGAAATTATTGACATAGATAGATTAATTGAGATGTGTTGGGAAGATAGAACTCCTTTTGAAGCGATAGAGTATCAATTTGGTTTAAAAGAAGAAGATGCTATTAAAATAATGAGAAATAATCTTAAGCCAAAATCATTTAAAGTTTGGAGAAAAAGAGTTTCTGGAAGAAAAACAAAACATATGGAACTTAAAGATTCAACTAGATTTAAATCTACTCATAAAAGAAAATTTTAAATTTTGAAAATCCTACCAAGCAAAATATGTCCCGTTTGCAACAGGCCATTTAATTGGCGCAAAAAATGGAAAGATTGTTGGAAGGAAGTTAAATACTGTTCTAATAGATGTAGAAATAGGAAGTCATTAGTATGAATCAGATATCGATCATATTTCCAAATCAACTTTTTAGAGAAAGCTCACTCTTGAAGTTAAGTTGTGAAATTTTGATGACCGAAGATTCATTATTTTTTGGTAATGATAAATTTCAAAAGTCAATTAACCACAAAAATAAATTAATTTTCCATAAAGCTTCAATGCTTGCATATAAAAAATATCTGCAAAATTCAGGATTTAAAGTTATTTATATTGAGAATAAAAATAATCTTTCCACCGTAGATTATTTATCAAAATATTTGCAAGGAAAATATCAAAAGATAAATATTATAAATCCTCATGATTTTTTAATTATGAAGAGGATAAATAGATTTGTTGAAGCCAACAATCTTAAATTACAAGTTTTCCAATCCCCAATGTTTGTGACTAATGAAGACTTACGAAAGTCTTTTAAGTCTAATTCCAAAAAACCCTTGATGGGTAGATTTTATGAGAATCAAAGAAGAAGTCAAAATATATTATTGAATCCTGATGGCTCACCTCAAGGAGGTAAATGGAGTTTTGATGAATTAAATAGAAAAAAATTACCCAAGAATATAAATATTCCTGAAATCCCAAAATTTAAAAAAAATCAGTTTGTAATTCATGCTGAAAAGATAATTTCTAATTTACAGATTGAGTTTATAGGTGAAAGTAATTATTTTATATATCCAACTACTTTCGAAGAAGCTGATAGTTGGCTTCATGATTTTTTCGAAAATAGATTTTCTTTATTTGGTGATTATGAAGATGCAATTAGTAAGGAAAAAGTATTTTTATGGCATAGTTTACTTTCCCCTCTTTTAAATAGCGGTTTATTGACTGCAAAAGAGGTTATTGATAAGGCATTAACTTATGGTGAAAAAAATAAAGTTCCTATTAACTCTCTAGAAGGTTTTATTCGTCAAATAGTTGGATGGAGAGAATTTATTTGCTTAGTTTATGAAAAATATGGCACCCAAATGCGTACTACTAATTTTTGGAATTTTGATAATAAGCCTATGCCTGAGTGTTTCTATAAGGGAACCACAGGAATCGATCCAGTAGATATCGTCATAAATAATATTATTAAATACGGTTATTGCCATCATATTGAGAGGCTTATGATAATAGGTAACTTTATGCTTTTATGTCGTATACATCCTGATCATGTTTATAAATGGTTTATGGAAATGTTTATAGATTCTTATGATTGGGTAATGGTCCCTAATGTTTATGGAATGAGTCAGTTTAGCGATGGAGGGATCTTTTCAACAAAACCTTATATTTCTAGCTCAAATTATGTGAAAAAAATGTCCGATTATAAAAGTGGTTCTTGGTGTTCAATCTGGGATGGCTTATTTTGGAAATTTATAAAAGATAATGAGACTTATTTTAGAAAACAATATAGACTTGCAATGTTAACGAGAAATTTAGATAAAATGAGTGACGAAAAGCTAAATGGTCATTTAAGAATAGCTGAGGAATTTATTAGTAATCTTTATTAAATTAAACACTAAATTTATAGTCAATTTTAAAACTTAAGAGAATCTAATGATATTAATAAATATTGAAAACACATGTTAGATTAATAGGTAAATAGATCTTTGATTAATCTGAAATAAAATTTATTTAGGTACAATTTTTATACTTTTGTTTACTTTTTTAAAATTTAGATTGGATAATAAATTTGTATTTGAAATTAACTGCTCTAAAAGAATTAATTCCTTTCGCAGCTAGAGAGGTTATTGATTTAGGAAAAATAAATGGTGACTCATTTTTAACCTCTTTAAATTTTTGTTCTAATTACAAATGAAAAAAAATAAAAAAAATAAATTATTTTCAAGAGAAAAAGTCCATTCTCTTAACATCTATATATTTTTGGGATTTAATTTAACCCTAGTTAGTGTTCTTGGTTTTATTTTGTTTAATACTTCAATTAATAGCTAAGAACAATATTCATAATTAATAGTATATTTAGCATATATTATTAAACAAGATTTTATAAATTGATTAAAGGGTACCTTCAAAGAAAAGCATCTTGGGAAATTCTTTTAAAAGTAAGTTCAGGAATTTATTCAGATCATGCTTTAGAAAAGGTACTTAAAAATTATGAGTTCAATTCATTAGATATAGCATTCATAACGGAATTATCTTTTGGATGTATTAGATATAGAAAATTTCTTGACCTTTGGATAGACCATACATCAAAACTTTCTCATATAAAGCAACCACCAAAACTAAGATGGCTTTTACATATAGGTTTATATCAATTATTAAAAATGGATAAAATACCATTTTCTGCAGCTATTTCTTCAACTGTAGAAGTTGCAAAGAAAACTGATTTAAAAGGTTTGGCTGGAACTGTAAACGCAATATTACGAAAAACCGTTAGACATATAGAAAAAGAAAATGTCCCCAAAATATCCTCAGATGAAATAGAGAGATTGTCTTCTATTGAGTCATTACCAATATGGCTTGTAAAAGAAATTGTTAATTGGGTAGGAATAAAAGAAGCTAAAAATATCGCCAAGGCATTTAATAAAAAACCTTCAATTGATTTGCGAATTAATTCTCTGAAAACTGATTTAAATAAATTTTTGAATGAACTTGCTGAATGTAATATTAATGCTACTGCAATCAGTCAATTAAAAAATGGGATTGCCTTAAATTCTAATCCAAGGTCTATTAAAAAACTCCCTGGCTATAGCGATGGGTTGTGGGTAGTCCAAGATAGATCTTCTCAATGGGTCGCTCCTCTTTTAAATCCAATGAAAGGGGAAAAGATTCTAGATGCCTGCTCTGCTCCAGGAAGTAAAACAACTCATTTAGCTCAGTTAGCTAATGACGATGCCGAAATCTTAGCTGTTGATAGATCAGAAAAAAGATTGAAAATACTTCAATCAAATTTGGAAAGATTAAATATAAAAAGTGTTAAAACTTTGAAAGCTGATGCTACTAATTTAGTTAATATTAAGCCAAATCTTATCTCTTATTTTGATAAAATCTTAATTGATGCTCCTTGTTCAGGGATTGGAACCTTAGCAAGAAATCCTGATTCAAGATGGTCTTTAAGTAAGGATAAAATAAATCAATTAATTCTTTTACAGGAAAGATTATTAGAAAGCGTTTTACCTCTTTTAAAAAGAAATGGAATTTTAGTTTATTCAACTTGTACAATATGTCCTGAAGAAAATAATTTTCTAATTAAAAGATTTTTGACAAAAAATAAGGAAATTAAATTAGATAGTGAAAAACAAATCTTACCGAAATTTGATGAACCAGGAGATGGATTTTATGCAGCAAAAATTTCTTATAAATAAAGTATTTTATTATTCAATCTCTAAATCATATATTCTACTTATGAACTTTTTCCAAAAATAAGCTGCATTACCGCTAGATAACTTAGATTCTTTATTTTCATCAAAACCTATCCAAACTCCGGTAGTAAGATTATTAATTGAACCAATAAACCAAAGATCCCTGTTCCCGTCGGAAGTTCCTGTCTTGCCATATACTCTTTCTCCTTTAATTGAGGCTGCTATCGAAGTACCTTCAGAAACTGATTTTTCAAGCAAATTATTTAGGCTTTTGTTTACTTCGGAATCTAATATCTTCTCATGTATAAATTTATTTTCCCAAATTAATTCATAATTATTTGATTCTATTTTTTCAAGAATGCTTGGCTTATATAGATTTCCATTACTATTTAAAGCTGCATAGGCATTTGTAATATTTAGGAGGCTATCTCCATAAGATCCAATAGCTAATGGTAGAAATTCTTCAAGCTGTTGTTTATACCCTAGGCCAAATAAATTAGCTAGATTTATAATTTTTTTAAGACCTATTTTACTAGAAATTTTTAGAGGAACTATATTTGAGGAAGTTTTAAAAGAATCTATTAAAGATATCTTACCTCGATAAATTTCAGAAAAATTTTTGGGACAATAATCTTTCCAGCACTTAGGTAAATCTTCGAATTTATCTCTTAATTTTATACCTTCTTTTAATGCTGCAATATATGGAATAATTTTAAAAGTTGAACCTAAAGGCCTTATGGCTGAGGTAACTCTATTAAATTGGTTTATTGTTGGATTCTTACTGGTTATCATTGTTCTAATTAAACCGCTATTGGATTCTATTGATAACAATGCTGTTTCAATATTTTTAGGCCCTATAGACCTAGAAATTTTTTGTCCTTTTTCCTGCCAATCTTTGTTGATGCTCGATTTTATCCTTAAAAATTTGTACTTTTTATGATTTTTGATTTTGTTATTTGTTTCCTTGAGGATGAAATTTACTAATAAATTATCTTTAGAATCTTTATTATTTATTGAATAATTTAATTTAACTTTTTCCTTTAGAGCTTCATTTCTCTCGTCTAAAGATATGTAGCCATCAATGTACATATCTTTTAAAATTTTATTTCTTTTTTTAATAGCTAAATCGATATTTTCATAAGGCGAATAAATTGAGGGAGCAGGTGCTAATCCAGCTATTAAGGCAACCTCAGATAATGATAATTCCGTTATAAGTTTTCCAAAATAAACTTGGGAGGCTTCATTAATACCATAAGCTCCTGATCCTAAGTAAATATTATTTAAATATAATTTTAAGATTTGATTTTTACTGAATTTCAAATCTAATACTAAGGAAATTATTATTTCTTTAATTTTTCTTTGAAAACTTAAATCATTATTTAAGAAAATTAATCTTGCTACTTGCTGAGTAATAGTGCTTCCACCCTCTTTAAAGTATCCGCTCTGAATATTACTAATAAAGGCTCTTGATAAACCTATTAAGTCAATTCCATTATGGTTAAAAAACCTTTTATCCTCAGCAGAGATAAAAGAATACTTTAGAAAAAATGGTATCGCATTTGTATTATCAAGAACATTGAATTTTCGACTTAATTTTCTTAATAATTTATTATCGGAAGATAATATTTCATAAGAATAGGGTATTGATTTTGAAGTATTTATTTTAAGTGGGTCAAAATTTAAAGTAATCCTAATTAAATTAAGTATCGGAAAAAATATGACAAAGAAAATAAATATTGATGAACTAAAAATAAAATATTTATATTTTATTCCATTCACTTTAAGCTACTAAAAAACTATGTCCTATTGCTAAAGCGGTAACTAACATTCCAGTTATAAGAAATGGCTGAGCACTTGCCTGGTATTTGACATCAAATTTTAACGGGTCCCTTAGTAACCACATATCTTGAAATGTAATTTGAGGAATTACCAGTAAAACTAAAATTACTGATGCTAAATGTTGTCCAATAACAATTAATACGATAACCATTGCTAATTGAAAAATATCAATGAGACCAGCACTTATTCTACTAGCCTTTTTAATTCCAAATATTACAGGTAACGAATTTAATCCTAGTTTTGAATCCCCTTCAACACTTTTGAAATCATTTATAACTGCTATTCCGAGTCCAGAAAGACTATAAGCAAGAGTTAGTAATGCAGTAACAATAGTTAATTTCCCAAACAAGGCTTGTCCTGCCCACCATGGGAGAGCTATATATGAAGCTCCTAAAGCATAATTTCCTAGCCATCCATTTTGCTTCAATTTTAAAGGAGGAGCAGAATAGATATAACTTACTAAAGACCCACCTAAAGCCAGAAAAAAGACAGAGGGAAAACTATGTTTTGCATATAAATCTAATAAAAAAGAGACTACTAAACCAGCAATAAGTAATACCCAAATTTGTATTTTTACTTCCTTAATCGAAATCTTTCCAGAAGGTATTGGTCTATTAGGTTCATTAATAGCGTCAATTTCTCTATCAAAAAAATCATTAATAGTTTGGGTATATCCTGCTAGAAGTGGTCCGCTCATGAGCATGCATGCTAGTGAGGCTAAAACATTACTTATTGTCCACTGAAAGTTTCCGCTTGCGGCAGCTCCACAGATTACCCCCCATATCAAAGGGATCCATGTGATTGGCTTCATTAATTGTATACGTAGTTTCCAAACACTCGAAGTCTCCGAAGCTCCTTTAATTCCTAATAATTGTTTTGGATCATTCACTTTTAATATTTAACCTTTCTCAATTTCTTCAGGGAAAAACCAATTTTCCTCTCCATTTTGTAATTTAACAGTAATACCAATACTTCTACCATCGGTCATTTTATATCCAGTTGTTACAACTCTTGGATTTGATGATATTTGATCAATTAGCTTTGCAGGTAATCTATCTTTAACTTTGTTAATGTTAATTTTAACTTTACTACCAATTTTGGGTAATAATTTTGTTTCAGCCATAAGAGGTAAAATGGAAGCTATTATGCAAGATTAACAGCCTTTGGACAATTTTTATTAAAATGGTAGCTCTTCGTTTAATTCCTTGTTTAGATGTAGCTAATGGAAGGGTAGTTAAAGGTGTTAATTTTGTAAACCTTAGAGACTCTGGTGACCCTGTCGAATTAGCTTGTAAATACTCAGAAGCAGGAGCGGATGAATTAGTATTTTTAGATATAAGAGCTAGTGTGGAAAATAGAAAAACATTAGTTGATCTTGTCTCTAGAACAGCGAAATCAGTTAAAATTCCATTTACTGTTGGTGGTGGAATAAATTCGATCAACTCAATTAATGATCTTTTAAGAGCAGGAGCAGATAAAGTAAGTTTAAATTCTTCTGCAGTTAAAAATCCAGACATAATTTCCAAAAGCTCTGCAAATTTTGGAACACAATGTATTGTTATTGCTATTGATGCAAGAAAAAAAATTAATAATTCTAGTGAATGGGAAGTTTATGTTAATGGTGGGCGAGAAAATACTGGTTTAGATGTGATAAGTTGGGCAAAAAAAGTTGAGCAATTAGGGGCTGGAGAAATTTTATTAACTTCAATGGATGGTGATGGGACACAAAATGGATACGACTTATTATTAACTCAAACAGTTGCAAATGCAGTTAATATCCCTGTGATCGCTTCTGGGGGTGCAGGCTCAGTAGAAGATATTTATGATGTTTTTACCAAAGGTAAAGCCTCTGCAGCACTTTTAGCTTCTTTACTTCATGATAAAAAACTTACTATAGATGAAATAAAATCTTTTCTTATTGAAAAGAAACTACCAATGAGACCTAATTAAAAAAATAATTTATCATTAATAAAAATATTTAAATATGCGATATAAAAAAACTAATGAGGTTAAAACTATTTTTAATAAAATTTCTTGTAGTTATGACTTTTTAAATAGTTTGCTTAGTCTGGGATTACACAAATATTGGAAAAAGACATTAGTTGATTTATTAAAACCAATTGATGGGGAAAATTGGGCTGATTTATGTTGTGGAACTGGGGATCTATCATTTTTAATTTTTAAAAAAGTTAGGCCCAATGGAAGTGTTACTGGAATAGATAGCGCAAAAGAAATTTTAAATATTGCAATGGAAAAGTCGAAATTGATTGAAAATAAATTTATCTCTTGGGAGATGCAAGATATATTAGAAATTGATGAAGATTTAAAAAATTATGATGGAATTTGTATGTCTTATGGTTTAAGAAATCTAGTCAATGTGGAAAAAGGACTAAATAAAGTCTTTAATCTTTTAAGTGATACTGGTAGAGCAGGGTTTCTTGACTTTAATCATTCTAAATTTAATTCTATAGCTGATTTGTTTCAAAAAATATATTTAAGATTTGTTGTGGTCCCAATTTCAAAAATTTTTAGATTAAGTAAAGAATATTCTTACATTGAAAAAAGTATAAAAAATTTTCCAAGAGGAAACGAACTTATGCTAATTGCAAAAGGAGTAGGGTTTAAGAAAGTTGAATATAGGACTATTTTTTTCAATCAAATGGGAATATTAATATTAGAAAAATAAAATTCATCTTAATTATTTTTTCTCCAACAAAAAGTACATTTCCCCCATCTTGATATCTCACCTTCTGGTGCAGGACTATTGCATATTTTGCAAATAACCATATTATTATTCTTAATTCTGCTCGGATGATTTTCCCAGACTGTTTTTGCATTAATCTCTTTCTTATCTAAGCTTTTGACTTCATAATTTTGAATTATCTTTATTTCATTTAAATTTATTCCAAATCCGCTAATACTCTCCTTTAATCTATGTTTGTTATAAATTAGTGCCTGCCTCCATTGTGGATGATTTACAGCAATAATAAGAGTTTTCTGTTCAATTTTTAATGGCTTACATGCTTTAGATAATTCCGGACCAATTAACTTTTCCCAATTATCATTTAGTTTGGATAGTTTATCTAAGTCTTTCCATGATTTTTTGAAATTTTCAATACAATTTCGCATTGATGATGGATATCTCTTGTTCAATATTGGTAAATATCTTTTATTCAATTACTATAATTAGTGTTATAAGATTTAAGATAATTTAATCTTGTCAAGATTGCCTGTTTTTTATATTAAGGATTTGTGAAAGTTTTAGGATCAGTAGCTAAGACTGCATATTACTACAAAAAAATCCAGGGAGTTTGTCCTAATTGGAAACTTCAATACAAATTAAAATGTAAAAGTACTGAATACGAACTAACAAATTGGCTCCAAGATTCTCCAATCAAAAGATATAAACCAAGAGCAATAGTAGCCAAAGAACAATTCTTAGGAACAGGTCAGAATTCAAGACGATGGATTTCTCATAAAGGAGGAATATGGCTAAGTGCGGCTTATCCAATTTTTACCTCAAAATTTTCAAGTGAGATATTTAGTCTTTCATTTGCAATTAAGTTATGTGAAATGTTGAATACGGAATCTATAAAAGTCGATTTAAAATGGCCAAATGATATTTTTTTTAAGTCAAAAAAATTAATTGGATTTTTACCCAGAGTAATAACAAGAGGGAAAGAAATTATCTATCTAAGGATAGGTATCGGCATGAATTTTTTAAATAAAACTCCATTAGAGGGAATTTCTTTATCTGAAATACTTAATACTAAAAATATATGCGAATATTATTGGACTGCAAGAATCCTTAAAACTATTCATGAGTCAGTCGAATGTAATGATAGAAAAGAATATATTATTAAAAACGCAAATAAATATCTTACAAAAAAACATTTACCTAGAGGTTATAACTCAATTGACTGGGCAATAAAAGAGGTAGACAATAATGGTAATTTGAGAATTTATAATGGAATCCAAGAGAAAATATTAACGAGGTTTTAAATTTATTTAACTTTTAATTCAATTATTTTCCCATCTTTAAACTTTGCTATTTTTTTTGCCCGACTTGCAACTTCATCTTCGTGCGTAACTAAAACTATAGTTATACCTGATTCATGAAGTTTATCAAAAAGGTCTAGTACATCTTCTGTCGTCTTTGAATCTAAAGCGCCAGTGGGTTCATCGGCTAATAAAATTGCAGGATTATTAATAATCGCTCTTGCAATAGCTACACGTTGTTGTTGCCCTCCTGACAATTGATTAGGACGATTATTTACTCTCTCAGAAAGTCCAACTTTGTCTAATGCCTTTTTTGCTCTTTTTTCTCTTTCTATAGGATCTACTCCTGCATAAATCATCGGTAAAAGAACATTTTCTAGTGCTGTAGCGTCTGAGAGAAGGTGAAATTGTTGGAAAACGAATCCTAATTTTTGGTTTCTTAACTCAGCTAATTCATCATCAGATAAATTTTCAACAGGAGTTCCATTTAATTTATAAACGCCTTGAGATGGTCTGTCTAGACAGCCAATAATGTTCATGGCAGTACTTTTACCTGAACCACTTGCGCCCATAACAGCCAAATAGTCACCTTTATAAATTTCTAAATTCACATTATCTAAGGCTTTTACGATAAGTTCATCTTTGCCATACATTTTTGATACTTTTTCTAATGTCGCAACTTTTTTAGTCATTTATTAATACTCTTTTAAAGAACATTATTTGTTGTCGCTAATATATCCTGTAAAAAAGGAGTTTCTGATACTGCTGAATTAGCTAATTTGAAAAGAGGGTTAGAAAGTATTCCTCCTAAAGCTGTAACAGCTATGCAAGTATACAATGCAAATCTAAGTGGAGGTAATCCAATGATATTCCATTTGATCTCAGGATAAGATTTAACTATTTCAGAAGCTTCTTGTGGTTCTTTTACTACCATCATTTTTATAACCGAGATGTAGTAATAAATTGAAATTACTGAAGTTATTAATCCGACTACTACTAAAAGGTATTGATGGTTAGCCCAACCTGCAAAAAACAAATATATTTTCCCGAAACAACCCAACATAGGCGGAAGCCCACCAAGAGAAAGAAGACATAGGCTCAGTCCCAAAGTAATTAAAGGATCTTTTTGATAAAGGCCTGAATAATCT
>QBXG01000017.1:0-26939 GCA_003283445.1 Prochlorococcus sp. AG-321-D23
CTAGGAACCTCATCTCCCTCTCCCTTAGTGGCCACATTTGCACCTGCAAAAACAGGAGAGGTAAAAATCAGAAAAGAAAAAGTCAGACATAAAAAGTATTTCAAAAAGCTAAATCGATTCATGTTGAGATTTTACAGTGCCTTTATCTTATCTCAATAAGATAATGATTTAAATTGTTTTTAAAATTTGAATAAAGTTTTTAAAGTTATTTAACACTATAAATTTTAAATTTAGGTTGTAAATTTGTTATGCAATCGTGAAGTTTTTTATTATCTTTGCTATTGGTAACTTTGAATTCAGATTCAACACTTCCTTCCTTATCTCTTATAGCTTGATTTAAAACAACAGACCCATTTTTATCAGAAACAGATCTATGAAAAGTTCCTCTAGGGATTTTTAAGATTAATCCACATGATTCTAATCTTACTTTGTAGAAAGGATACTCCCAGCCTAAGTTTACGAGATAAAAAGTTCTTCCTCCTGAAATAGCTAAAAGGTTATCCTCTTGTTTGTGATGAATATAAAACTGCCAATTGCCTAATTCTTTATCATTAGGTGGGCTCACAGCTGGCCCATTATGAATTACTAAGTCTCTAAAATTTGAGTTTTTAATACTAATATCGAAAAATCTGACATCTTCCGTATCACGAAATTTTTCGTAACTTTTCAACTCAAACATTTCAGATTTGTTTGGCTTGGCAAGTTCGATTTTTAAAGTTGAGTTCAATTTATTTGATATATTAATTGAATGAAAACAGATAAATTTTGAAGATAACGTATCAGTTGACACCAATTAAGGAACACCTCTATAAAATAAATAATTAAGATTAATTTTTAAATATCCTTCAAAATAATTGTAAAGATAAAAAGGCTTAATTAATTACAAATTTCTAAAGGTTTTATTTCCCATGTCAAATTATTCTTAAGGTTTGTTTTGCCTCTAAAGTTTCCAGTAATCACTGCTGTTAGATTCGATTTTGAAGAAGATACCAATGTTAAATACCTTTCGTCTATTAATCCTTTACCGCTTGGATCAAAACCTCTCCATCCTGCACCTGGGATATATAATTCAGCCCATGCATGTAATTCAAATTCTTTGGGTAAAGGGTCTTCAAAATGATAACCACTAACAAATCTGCTTGGTATTCCGACTGATCTGCATGACTCAACCATTAGCATTGCTAAGTCTCTGCATGACCCAACCCTTTCTCTAAGAGTCCTGCTTGCTGGCCATGCTGGGCCTGTATGTCTTTTCGTATACTTAACTCGATCCTGAATAATTTCTATAAGTTGAAATGTAAAAGATAAGGCATTATTGCTACTTCCTGCTAATGACTCTTGCGCTAATTCAACAGCTGAAGGATCATGCTGCCCATTTGGCATCCATCCTTCCAATGCGCCCTGAAGATCTCTATTAATGATACTTCTACAAAAGGGTAATGTAAGGTCCCTTTCTTTTACACCATCAAGAATGCAAGGATGTTTAAGTGTCTCAACCTCGCTTATTGCTTTGATAGATAATGAATCGGTATATCCTTCAAAGGTAATTCTGTTAATCTCTTCACCACTGGCGGCAAGCAAAGGATAAAGAATTTTAGGATTTGGAGAAATATTTAAATTAAAGTTTATTAGCCTTTGAAATCCATGAGATCTTGGCTTGATACATAATCGATGTTCCCCCAATTGAACTGATTCTTCATAGGAATATTCAAGGTTATGGATATATTTAATTTTCATTGATCAAATTCTTTATTTATAAAATATTTATTTTCTATGAGATTATGCAGTTTGTTTAAATCAATTTGTAAGGAATCAATAGCCTCATGTAGTCCGTCATTAATTATATCTTCAATTCTGATATAACTCCACTTTGCTTTAAGTAAACCCCTCATGCACTCAAGTTTTGAGGGATTATCTGAACTTGGAGAGGTATCAATCATTTTTAGAGTATTACTTATACCATCCAAACAGTATCTAACAGATCTTGGGAAATTATTATCTAGTAAGAGAAATCGTGCTACTGAATTCGGCTGGATAGAATTTTGTTCTGCTTTCCTGAACATTTGATAAGCACCTGCCGAACGCAGAAGAGCGATCCACTGCAACTCGTCAAGGACTCCTCCAAGCTCATCTAAGCTTGGAAGTAATAAATAATATTTTACATCTAAGATTCTCGATGTCTTATCAGCTCTTTCTATTAATCTACCTAAAATACTAAATTGACATGCAAGATCTTTACTAAGAGTGGCGTCTGTAATGCCATAAAACAACTGACATCCTCTTCTTATTTCGCTTAATTGCTCCTGCCTTGGGAGATCCCATATAGATTCCCCTTCTTGTAAATTCCAATATAAAATATTTATTTGTTCCCACATTTCAGATGTCATTACATCCCTTATTTGCCTAGCGTTTTCTCTAGCCAATTGGATACATGAGATTATGCTGTTGGGATTTATTCGATCCCTAATTAAAAAATTAATAACATCATCCTGTTTTTTCTCAGGAAATCTAGAATCAAATGTTTCTCTATCACTTGAAGCATCAATTAGAGGCAGCCATGGTTCAGCACTGCCTGGTGGACAATCTAAAGACATTGCTTCACTAACCTCCACAAAACGAGATATATTTTCCGCACGTTCTAAATAACGATTAATCCAATAAAGAGATTCAGCTACCCGACTTAAAAGCATTCTAATTTCCTACAACCCATGTATCTTTGCAACCTCCTCCTTGAGAAGAATTGACTACTAATGAACCTTTTTTTAAAGCAACTCTTGTTAGACCTCCTGGACTTACCCATGAATCTTTTCCCCTTAATATGTAAGGCCTTAAATCAACGTGACATGGATAAAGTTCACCATCGCATAATGATGGAACTGTAGAAAGTTCTAGAGTAGGTTGAGCTATAAAATTTCTAGGATTATTTTTGATTTTATCTGAGAATTCATTTATCTCAGATGTAGTTGATTGAGGACCAATTAACATTCCATAACCTCCAGCTTCAGATACTGATTTGACAACAAGTTTTGGAAGGTTCTTCAAGACATATTCTCTATCCTTTTCGTAATAACAAATATAGGTTTCAACATTTTTTATTATTGGTTCTTCATCAAGAAAATATTTGATCATTTTAGGAACAAAAGAATAAATCATTTTGTCATCTGCTATTCCTGTCCCGGGGACATTCGCAACAGCAACATGGCCTGCCTTCATGACATCTAGTAAACCACTAACACCTAAATATGAATCTTTTCTAAAATTTATAGGATCTAAAAAATCATCATCAATCCTTCTATAAATTACATCTACTCTTTTTAATCCAGAAGTAGTCTTTAAGTAAACATATTCATCGTTACAAATTAAATCATGACCTTGAACTAATTGAATACCCATTTCTTGAGCTAAATAACTATGTTCGAAATATGCACTATTAAAAATCCCAGGTGTTAATAAAACTATTTTTGGTGTATCAGTCCAAACAGCTAGTTCTTGAAGAGTCTTTAATAAAAACGATGGGTATTCATCAATAGGTTTAACTATCCTGCCTGAGAAAAGATTAGGGAAGATATTCTTCATCACTAATCTATTCTCCAAAAAATAAGCCACACCAGAAGGACATCTTAAGTTGTCTTCTAAAACATGCCAAGTCCCTTGACCATCTCTTATTAAATCAAGTCCTGATATTTGACACCATTTGTTTAATGGAGGCTTAAAACCTAACATTTGAGGCCTCCATCCATCTGAGCTCTCAATTAATTCTCTTGGAATTATTCCGTCATTAATAATATTTTGAGAATTATATATATCATCTAAGAAAAGATCTATTGCCTCAAGTCTTTGCTTCAAGCCTTCTTCTAAGGTTATCCAGTCTTGTTTACTTATTATTCTCGGTAAAGGGTCAAAAGGTAATATTCTTTCTGTACCTTTTAAGCCGGTGTCGTTTAACCTAAAAGTTGCTCCATGTCTTAGTAATAACTTCTTGGCTGCCGAATGATTTCTGTTTAATTCTTCTAAACCCATGATATCTAAGGAAGATAATAAGGGGGTTAAAATTTCTCTGGCAGAATTTAAGTTATCTTTAAAATATTCATCAAAATTATTTTTAGGACGATAATTTGAAAACATATATCTCTTCATTTGTTAACTTTTTACTTTAGCTTGGGACGATATTTAGTATTTAAAACTACAAAAAGAAATATCCATAAACTAAATCTATTTCAATATTTTATGCATTGAACTATATTTCTTAAAAGTATAAAAAATATGAATTCTGGCAATTGGCAATTTGTTTTTTTTAGATATTTTGCGAGTTTACTTTTTATCCTCTCTCATAGCTTACTTGTTTTAGATCATCTACCTACTGGAGCTGCACTTCATGGTTTGGGAGAAGTTTTTATAGCACCTTGGGCTTTTAGGGAAAGGGCCTGGGATTTAGTTGCTATCGCAATTTTATTTTTCTTTTTTGATATTTGGGGATTGATTAACACTCCTTGGAATTAGTTGATAATATCAATCCAGGCTTGGTAAAAAAATTTACTAAAAATGAAATCCAAAATAAAACAAACTTTTAAATTAATCTTATTTATCTTTTTAACAAATACTCACTTTTTACAAGCTCACGATTCATTTAATGGAGGATGTAAAAATCATTGTAAAGAATCTGTTAAACCATTAATTATGAATAAAGAGTTAAATAATTCTAGTTATAAAAATCAAATTGAAGATGATGATTCTTGTTTAAGTAAATCACTTTGTAGAGGTTGATAAAATCTTGTTTTTAAATTTTTCTCGATAAAATTTGTACTTGCATTGTAGTTTCTATTACGAGGATTTATTTGGTTTTTAATTAAAAAAATAAACGTGTAAATCAATGGAAGTAATAGCGATAAGGAGGCAATAATAGCAATTATTTGATTAATTTTAATCAATGGCTTTTTTACTAGAGGGTCACCACATAACCCACATATTAATTCTCCAGATGTTGATTTTTTCTGAAATTGATATTTGGGATTACAGTATGGACAATAATAATTATTCATGGATTAAAACAAAACTTTTTTTCTTATTATTAGAAATATAAAAAATTTATTTTGTAATAAGACTCCTAGCCAAAGTAAGATTTTTGAAGTAAAAGATTTATACCAATAGTTCAATTTAGTCCCCTTCGCTATAAATAGAAATGATGTGATCTCTGATCATCTACATCTGCTATAAGATCAATTTTCTTTAATTTTTTAAGAACATTTTTGTATTCGATTTCATTAACAGCTCTAGCTAATATTTTAGAAAAAAATCTAAGTTTTTTTGACATTATTTTATCTCTATATAAATAAAGTTTCTTATTACAATAAATAGCTAAAAAAATATAATAATGCCAAAGTTTATTTTTTTTAGCCCAAATAAAAAGGAGAGCTTTTAAAAGCTCTCTTTTTATTCTCTTACTTATTTTATCTATCAAAATTAACAACTAGCCTAAATCATTGATCCTTGTTGTTAATTATTTTTCAGCTAAAAATAACCTTAAAAAACTAATAGTTTTTAACTGGGGCAAAGACTCTAGAATTGAACTTTTTCCTGTAGGGCACCTAAACGATGCGAAAGAAGTAAGTTCAGACATTAATAAAAAATAATTGGAGCAGTTAATTAAATTAGTTCGGAATTATTCCGAAATTGCAGGCAGGCTATCGATCATTTTGAAAGACCTCCTAAAACTCAACAATCACAAATTAATTAAAAACTTTTAAAAAAACAATCCGTTTTTATACGCATTGATTTTTAATCCAAAATGTCCGATAGTAATAATCAATTTGTTTATTTTCAGCTTCAAATTTTATATATTTCTTGTTTATTATTTTAGTAAGTTTTGCTTATTTCTTTTCTTTTCTATCTCGTTTATGTTAACCCTAAATGAATTGAGGAAATCTATTTATGACTAATTCAAAAATTCAAAATAATCACAATAATGATATTAATAATAATCCCGTAGATGAATATTTACAATGTCTTTCATATTGCGATATTCATCCAAAAGGTATTGATAATGATTGCGAAGTGATTTGTATTGAGAGACATTTGAAAACAAATTATTGGTAAATATATAAGCTAGAAATTACTTGAACCCTTTTGAAGATGAACTTGTTCGGACTTTAAAATTCCAAACGGTTACAACACCCTTCGCATTAACTGCAGCTAAAGCGCAGTCATCAGGTCTCCAAGCAATATCTCCAACTAAATCTCCAGCAAAAGCAGCTCCTACAGGATCCCCATTCCCGTCGTTTTTAAGAAAACTAGCTACTACTGAACCATCTCTCGATCCTGAAGCAACTAGCAAACCTTTATTAGAAAAAGCTAGGCTAGAAATTGGTTCAGTATGATGACATAATTCTCCCGGCATTGTTCCTTCAGGGCCATTTCCTGAAAAACTCCATACTGTAATTCTTTCGCTACCACTAGTTGCTAATAGCATGCCACTATCATCGAAAGATAGATGAGAAGGCTTTCCAGGATAACCTGTCATTTCAGCATCAAGTCCAGTTGATCTACGCCAGAAATGTACCGAATTATCTTGACTCCCACAGGCGACAATATCTCCATCAGGGCTTAACTGCATCGAAACTAGTGAACCTTGCCATTCAAGTTTCTGATTAGTCTTTTTATTTGCTACATCAAAGAAAGTTACGCGTCCGTAGCACGCAGTTGCTAATTCATTCTTATTCGACCACGATATGGCACTTACTGTACTCGGATGTTCTTCTGAAACCCATTGTTCATTACCATCTTGATTTAATACATATACTTTTTTGGAAAAAGCCACGGCTAAATATGAACCTCCATTTGACCAACTTAAATGTTCTACCCAACCTTTACCAAGTTTAATGGCTTTAATTTCCTCCCCATTATTGCAATTTAATATTCGAACTATTCCGTCTTGCCCTGAAGTTGCAAAAATCTCTCCATTAGGATGGATAGACATTGCAAGAAGACCTCCGGAATGGGCTTCATCCATTTTCCAAATAAGCTTTCCTGTATCTCCTTCGAACCCATAAAGCCCTCCGACTACGTCTCCAACGATAAAGAGTTTCCCTTTTAAAGCCCAACCACAAACTATTGCATAATCATCAACTTCAGCAGACCATCCTTCATGAAACATGCCTCTAGGGCTAAAAGGTTCTATATCAGGCACTTATCAAATCCCTCTTGCATTTCTTTTTCATTTAGATTTCTTCCAATAAACACGAGTTGATTTCTTCGTGGTTCATTTCCCCATTCTTTATCTGGTTGGGCAGTAAATAACATATGAACTCCTTGAAATACTATTCGGCGTGGGTTGCCAGAATAACTAATAAACCCTTTTGTTCTGAATATATCAACTCCTTTCTCGGAAAGAAGTCTTCCCATCCAAGTATTCAACTTTTCAGGATCAACATCTCCAAAACGTTCTATTGCAATTGATCCAACTTCATCATCATGTTCATGTTCTGCGACCCAGTTTCTTTCAGTTTTAAAAGGAATTTCCTTGACATTATTTTGGGAATCTATTTTTAGCAGTTTCATATTGAATTCTTCAGCAGTATGTTGTGTGAATAATCCAACTTTTGACGTTTTTTCAACATCCAAAATAAAAGATTTAGATCCTATGTTTTGCAATTTAAGACTTACATGCTCATTATATGGAATAGTATTCCCAGGTTCTAAGTTTTTAGCTTTTTCTGCGTAAAGTCTTACGGAGGCTTCTGCACCCTCTTTTAATTCTTCTTCACTAAATCCTTGATTAGCAAAAGCTACTAAGGACATTTCAGGATCAGGCCCTTCTTCAAGTTTTAATTCATATTTTCCAGGCTCAAGCTCATAAACTCCTGACCATTCAAAAGGATATTCAGGTTCTAAGAAAGTTGGTCTACGTTTTAAAATTTGGTCAAGATCGAATGCACTCAAATTTAAAACTGTCTCAATAGGAACCTCTGCTTTCTCTGCTCGAATAATACGAGTCATTCGATTCATATCTCTTAATCTTGATTCAAGGTTATCAAGAGCATCATCTGAGACTAAATCAGTTTTATTAAGGACTAAGACATCTGCAAATGCCACTTGCTCAGAACTCTCATCACTACGCCCAAGTTGTTGATCAATATGAGCTGCATCAACTAATGTAACTATTCCATCAAGTGTGAATTCAGAACTAATTTCTTCGTCCATAAAAAATGTTTGAGCAACAGGACCAGGGTCAGCTAAGCCAGTTGTTTCAACTAAAACATAGTCAAATTTATCCCTTCTTTTCATTAAATTACCAAGGACTCTGATAAGATCTCCGCGAACAGTACAACAAATGCAACCATTAGACATTTCAAATACTTCCTCATCGGCGTTTATAACCAATCCTTGATCAATTCCAACTTCTCCATATTCGTTCTCAATTACAGCGATTCGTTTACCATGTTCTTCGCTTAATATTCTATTAAGAAGAGTCGTTTTGCCAGAACCAAGAAATCCAGTCAGGATTGTCACAGGCACTTTCTCGTTAATACTCATTAACCAATTAACCTAAATAAAAAATGTCTAATAATTAATATATTAGACATTAATTGATAATGAAAACCGTTATCTATAGAAAAGTTTAATTTTGAAGAGAATTCCAGGTGCCTTCAAGGTTGGAGCCTGCTTCTTTATTACATGTTCCACCTAATGAATTAACAATGGTACATGTATTGTGGACAGCAACAGAAACTGTATTCCCTGTCATCATTAATCCATCAACAAATATTTGATTAGAAGCTAAAGGAACTGAACTTTGTCTACTCAAGTTTTTTAATAACTTAGAAGCTGGTATTTGTTCAGGAATAATTGCTTTAACATTTTCTTCATCAAGCATCTTCAACGTTGATTGAATATTGTCAGGTCTTAGACTTGATGATTCACCAAGAAAATCTAGTAAGCTAATAGTCTCTAATCCAAAAGCATCACCGTAATATTCCATTGCTTTATGTTTAGAGACAATAATTCTGTTTGATTCTGGAATTGTTGAGACCTGTGCAACAATCCAGCTATCGAGTTCTTCTAGTGTTGAATCTACTGAAGCAAATCTCGCATTGATTGATTTCCTGTCAGATCTATTAAAAACAGATATATCTTTCTTTAAACTTTTACTTACAACTTCTCCCATTTTTATAATGTTATGAGGATCATGCCAAACATGAGGATCTAATCCTCCGTGATCATGGTGGTGATGTCCTTCTCCTTCATCTGGTACTTGTGCTATTGGTTCAACATCAGAATTAGAAATATCTTTAAAGAAGTGTTCTTCGGCTTCAAACTCAAAAGGCATATGTTCAGTGAAGAATGTATATTGGCCATCTTCTTGAATTTCTACATTAAATACTGTACTCTCCTTCCTTTGATCAAAATTAAGAACATAGGCTTTATTACTCGCTACGAGAGTTCCATTATTTTTTTTGTTTATTGAATACTTAGATCCTAATAGCTCTTTAGCTAGTTCTTCAGAAGATTCAATATCATTTGATTCGAGAATCACCATTTTCATAGCTGGATCTGCATATTCCCCACCGACCTTTGCGAATGACCATTTGTAGGAACCTTTAGAGAGTTGAAATTTGCCTGCCCATTCAAATGAACCTTCTGCATGGTCATCATGCCCAGCGTGATCATCATGGTCATCATGCCCACCATGATCAGAGTGATCATCTACTTTTGCTGCAGAGTAATCATCATGGTCATCATGCCCACCATGATCAGAGTGGTCATCTACATCTATAGCACTTACACCAATTACAACTGTTTGAGGCTTACCCTCCCAATTTTTCATGCTTGGGGTCATCTCTTTCCCTAGAGTAAAAACTTTATCCGCACTGTTAAGTAATTGAGCTTGTCTTGGAGTTATTTTTAAGTCATGTACATCTTGTTTTCTATCAACCAAACAAGTTACTTCATCAGAAGGTAAGGCAATAGATTTTACTAAATCGCAAGTGAGTGGCTCTACAGCTACATATGATTTTTCTTTCGCTAAAACATCTTGAGCAACTGTTGATAATAATACGGTTCCAGCTAATAAAGAGTTTTTGATAACAGAATGATTAGATCTCTTATTACTAAAGATTACTTTTTTAAAAATTGACATTCAATAAATTTCAAATACTTAAAAATGATAATCATTTTCATAATTAATAGCAATATTTGGTATCAATTGTTATGAAATAAGTATGGATTCCTTAATATTGATAAAATAAAGTTCTAACTAATTGAAATATAAACTTTAATGACTACTTTAATTGCAGATAATTTAACTTATTCTTATTCAAAAAAAAGCAAGCCAGCTTTAAATAAGGTTTCAGTTCAAATAAAACCAGGAACATTAACTGCTCTTGTTGGACCAAATGGAGCTGGTAAATCAACTCTTTTGAAATTATTGCAAGGACAAAATAATCCTGATATTGGAGATATAACTATTGATGGTGAAAGTTTAGTTAGAACTAGATCCCAGGTTGCACTTATGCCACAAAGAAGCTCAATGAATTGGAAATTTCCTATTACTGTTGAAAAATTAGTCTCATTAGGTCAAATTAAATATTCAAAATCAAAAAATACTAATCCATTCCAAATAAAGGCTCTTCTCGCAAATCCAAAGTCTTGGGTTAATAAATGTTGCGAATTGGAAGCAACAATGCAAAGAGTTGGCATTTCAAATCTTGCAAATAGAAGACTTGATTCTCTATCAGGTGGACAACAACAAAGAGCACTTTTGGCTAAAACTTTAATGTCTCCTGCAAGAATTCTTCTGCTGGATGAACCTTGTGCAGCTTTAGATCCACCTGCTAAGGATGATTTTCTAAAGATAGTCCGTCAACTTGCAGATGCAGGCTTAGCTTTGTTTATAAGTAGTCATGATTGGGGCTCATCTCTCAATAGTTATGATCATGTAGTTGTTTTAGATAAAACAGTATTAGCATCCGGAACTCCCAATTCAATAAAAGGTAAATTAGATGATCTTAATATTAGTTCTTTTAAAGAGAATAATTCTTGTGATTAAAAATATTTTTAAATTTAACTCTGAGCTTGGTAACAGTTTTGGCAGAGGCCGAAATATTCAAGTGTATGAAACAAAAGTTGAAATTTTTTTGGGTTTTTCTTTGGACTATGAATATCTTTTACCGGACAACCTTCCATTTTGGAGGTTTCTCCACATTGAACACATGTCAGATGGTGAATATCTCTATCAACAGGAGTGTAAAGTACTTCACCTGTTGGAAGATGTCTAGATCGAATTAAACCATGTTTTATAAGAACTTGAAGATTTCTATAAACTGTTGTCAAACCCATAGATTTGCCATCGATAATCAATTGCCTATGCAATTCTTGACCACTCAATTCATCATCACATTTTTTGAGTTCTTCAAGAAGTTGCTCTTGTCGTTTGGTAATGTCAGGCTTGGTTACCACCATTTTCAAGATCTTTTAATGTCCTGTTTTTTTGATCATAACGAATCATACGATTAATGTCTTTTTTAAACAACTGGTGGTTAATTCCTTTAATAATTACTATTTTTTCTGGAATCTTATGCCCAGCTATGGGAACGGTATTGATTACTCATAGACGACTATTACAAGTAAATTTAATTTCTCATTGTGTTTTACCAGGACTAGCTCTAGCTCTAGCTCTAGGTATTCATCCCTCAATTGGAGGAGTTATAAGTGGTCTTGTTGGTTCAATTATTGCAGAGAGTTTAACTAATAAAAAAAGTGAAAATTATGAAGCAGTTATGAATACAATTCTTGCTGGCATGCTTGGTTTTGGGGTTTTACTAATTCCACTTCTTGGGATAAGAATTGATTTAGAGGCTGTATTATTTGGGGATTTATTAACAGCAAACCTTGGCGATTTGTTAAGAACAATTATTGCTTTTCTGGCATTTATTTTATTAGTAACGTTCGGATATGAAAAAGTTGTATATGTAGGATTAGATCCAGAGGGCGCCTCAGCTAGTGGAATAAATGTGTCTTTGTTAAACCTAGCTCTAAGTTTCACGACGGCACTAGTTATCGTTAGTTCAATGTCAGCTGTTGGAGTAATTTTAGTAATTGCATTACTCTCAACACCTACTTTATTAGGACTTGATAAAGCACAAAGTCTTAGGATTGCAATGATGAGATCTTCATTCTTTGGACTTTGTATTTCTCTATTAGGTTTTATTCTTTCAATTGTTTTTAACTTATCTCCTGGTCCTGCAATAAGTGTTATTTGCGTTGCTTCGTTAATAATTCCAAAAATTGGAAATAAATTTTAAAACTTTTTTCAAAGTTTAAATGTCCAATCAGAATTAAGGACCTCCGCTTCTGGATTGTTTCTTAAAGCTACTTCAATAGCATCTTTCTTATTGTTTGCTATCACAATCTCATCAAACTCTTTGCCGTCTTTTTTTAAACTTACTTTGAAGCGCATTGAAATATTAAAAAGTCGTTTCTATCTTAAATATTATTGGAAATAAAATAAATACTTTATTGCAGAAAATTTAATTTATAAATTGAATTTTATTTAATTATTTTGAAGCTTTTCTACTACACTTTCTTTCTCAATTTTTGCGACATCTTGAAGTCCGTTAGCATCAAACCAAGGAGCACTTGCCCAATTAAACCCTTCTCCAAAGGTATTATCTGGTGCAGCGACATACCAATGACACGAAGTATCCGGAACATCTACGGCACACTTTGACCAATCAGCCTCCCATTGAGGAACTTGAACCCACATAACAGAAGCTAGAAAAATAGAAATAATAAAATTCATAATTTTTGGTTAGCAAAATTTAGAGAGATTCTTTTCACATTCTTTTTTTCTTTTCCTCCAATATTCTTCTACTATTTGATAATTATGTTTTGCTTTAAAGTCTTCTTGATTATTTTCTTTATTTATAAAAAATGTTTTTTTTCTTTTCATAAAGTCCTCCAATCATTGAGAAGTTTATAAGACAGATTTATTATTTTGGAAAGTGGATTTATACTCAAATAATTTTTTTATACTTAGTTTTTTAGTACTCAGAATATATGTTTTTCAAAAGAAATAAGGAATTTGAAAAAAATTTCTGAAAAATTTAATCAAAAAGATTTAAATTATTATTTGCTTTGTTTTAGGAATATATTTATCAGGATTCTCGTCAATGTATCTAAATGAATATTTTACAATGCCTCCAATAATTGAAAAAAGGACAATTGTAGTAAAAATGTATATTACTTTCTTGTAACTTTTTTTCATTTGAAAATATCTTGTACCAATCCAAGTATTCTAGTTTTATTTTTTAATAAGTAAATAAATATAAATAGGGATTTATACCGTAGCTTTTTTAATTCGAATAAGTGTAAATAAGAAACTCCTGTCACACATTTTTCTGATCGTAATAAGTACTCGAACAATAGTTTGAGCACGTTTTGTTTTTAGCTTTGTGACAGTTAATATACTTGCCTAATAAGTATTTACTCTCTCAAAAAATCATGTGAGATTTAACTTGTGTGTAGGAGAGGTTTTACTAAATCAGTGGAAACAAGGAAACACTTGATTTGTTAGAACCAATTTAGGCCCCTTTTAGGGGTCTTTTTTATTTGCTGTAAAGGTTATATTTATTTAATAACTTGTTAAAATTTTCAACTCTTTCATTTTTCTCCTTTAAAGGTCTCGAAAAATCAAGTACTGCAGCACAACATAATTGCCAGCAAGATTTTTCCTTAAGTTCTAATTTATTGCAAATATCCTTTGGAGCCATTGTTAGTGTATTTATCTCAGAAATATGTTGAATGGTTTCCCATAATTCGCCTTCTAGAAAGTCAAGTTCAATATTAGATAATAATTCTGTGGCTATATAATCTTTTATTAGTTCAGTTAATTCCACAATATTTAAATTTATTGAAACTTAATTCTAAATCTTAGAAGTTTTTAGCTCTTCTATAAGATATAAATTTTATTAAATATTATTCCACCAAATTTTTATTTTTGTTGGTTAGATTAAGAAAAGTTTATGCTTGTTTTAATGAAAATCTTTTTTGTAAGTTTTTTTATATTCATAGGATTTATATTTCCCTCAGCTTCATTTGCTTCTCACATAGAATTGAGTGAGTGTGTTGAAATAGCTCATTGTGTCAGAGAAGAATGGGAAGTCGAATCAATCGAACAACCTTTTATGGAAGTTAAAGAAATTATCGAGAATACCCCAAGATCAGTAATAGTTGAACTTGACGGAGATTATCTTCATGCTGAAGTAACAAGTAAATGGATGAAATACGTTGATGATTTAGAAGTATCTTTTGTTCCTGAATCTCGTAAATTACTTGTTAGGTCTGAATCTAGAGTCGGTGAAGGTGACCTAGGTGTGAATCAAAAGAGGGTTGATTTATTAAAATCGAAGTTGTTTTAAATTAATTTAGATCCATAGTTTTTCAAAAATATTTATAGATAATAAATTAATATTTTTAATATTAATTGACTTTAAAAATGTAATATTTATAATCTCCTTTAACCAAAGCATTATTATTAACAGGTGTTATTAAAGAATTTAAATGATAATAAATCTAATTTTATTATTTATTTTTGGAGCTATTTCTTTTTGGTTTTACAAGAACATAAGGAAACGAGGTTTTCTATGGATAGCAAAGGGATTATTGCAAATTGGAATACTAATATTATTTATTGGTAGCTTTTTTAAATTGTTTCTTACTTTACCCTCTAACTTATATATAAAGTTGATATTTTGTCTTACATACGTATGGTGCACTGTAGGTATAAATGTTAATTTCATGATTCCTTTAATCGATTTAATTGACAAAAAAATTGACAAATATAAATAAATCAAAAATTATTTAAAATTTATTATTTGATAAAAGTAATTTTCTCTATTGGCAAAATGATAAAAGACAGTAGATTAAGTCTATGAAAAAATATTTTCTTAATTTTTTAAGTATTTTTAAGCATAAAAAAGATACTAAAATCTATTCTATTCAAGAGTTAAATCAACTTAGGCAAAGAGAAAAAAAAATTCAATTAGCTAGAAAATCTCGAGCATACATCTCAGATTTAAACAAAAGGCAAAAATCATGGGTTGAAAAAAATAATAGAAAGTCCAGAAAAGTATCCTAAATAATTTTTAATATATGGATTTATAAGAACAAGAATCTTATTCATTCTTGTTTTTATCGGACAATCTTTTTCTGGTATATCTAGTTTTAAATGCTAAATCAGTAATTATAAATATTCCAAGTAAAAGAATAATTATTCCTATGAAGTATTTCATATAATCTTATTATTAAAAATTGAAAATTATTTTTTTAAAATTTATTGGTTATGCCAATTTATTTTAATATCAAGCGATTCAGAAAGATTTCTAGTGACAGGACAATCTTCAGAAGCATTTTTTATAAAATCAATTTTTTCTTTTGATAAGTCATCAGGAATATAAATATCTATTATTAGTTGTGCTATTTTCCTTTCTTTATTCTTCGTCATTATTTTCTCAATATCTAAATAAATATTTTTTAATTCCCAACCATTTGATCTCGCTTTGATAGACATTATCGTTAGAAGGCAAGAGCCTAGAGAGGTTGCGAGTAAATCAGTCGGTGAGAAGTTTTCACCTTTCCCGCAATGATCTATAGGTGCATCAGTTGTGATTAGATTCCCAGATTGGAGATGTTTTGCTTCGCATTTTAAGTCCCCTAAATAAGAACATGTTATTTTACTCATTTAATCTATAAATTAGAACTATTATTTTTAACTTCAGGATATGAAGTCATTATTGCATCAGCTAAATCTCTCAACATATCAGCTATATATTGTGGTGGGCATTCAAGTTCATTGATATAAGCAACACATCTCTTAGAAAGATCGGTATAGGCAGGAAGAATGATATTATCGACTTGCAGTTTTGTTGGTTCCCATCTATTAATAGTATTTTTATCCATAAACATTTTTTTATACTTTAGATGAGTTATTTAAAAAGATATAAGTAGTTGAGCATATGCTAATTAAATTATTTTTCAGATCCAAATTCTTCTAAACAATATTCAATCAATTTCATCGAGTCATTTATAGTTCTCTTACTCTTGTTTTTAAGATCAAAACATTCATTCAAGATTTCAGCTGATTCGTTAAATTTATTTTTTTCTTCATTTTTTAAACCATTAGAAATAACAAAATCACGATATGTTTTAAAACTAATAAGGAAGATTATAGACAAAAAAATTATACAGAGAGTTAACCTTAAATTCTTCATGCATTTATTGTTTTATCTAATTTTTTAGATTAATTAATATGTTCTATTGAATTATTTTATATGTTATTCGTAAACAATGTTCTTAAGTACTAAATAATTATATTTGTAGTAGCAGCAATAGTAATAGCAGCAATTGAGACAAATATATATGGAACTACTTTTATAGGTATATAAATACTTTTCTTTGACATAATGTTATTTTCTTTTAAATATAATCATTATTCAATATATTCTTAAGTCTCCAAATATACTAAAACTTAACTTTGGAAGACATTAATTTATTTAAATTTTCATCAAATAAAGAATCTCCAGATCCTGCCTTGAATCAGATATTTTCCTTTTCAAAAAACTTAATTCTTCTTGATTCATTTTTGATTCTTTGATCATCATTTCTGCTTGATCAATAGCATGCTCAATATTTTTTATCTTAATGTCTCTTATTGTTGGATTCTCCTTGCAGGTTTTTATAGTTTGTGAATCAAGCATAATTTATTTTAATAATTACTTTTAAAATTCTGTTGGTTTAGTAAAAAATTTCTAATCGCAAAACTCATAAAAATCAATTATTATTATTTTAGAACTTTAATCTTAACTAACCTTCTCTTCATTTGATCGAGTGGGTTTTTTTTTATGGTGTAATATGTCCCTAGCGTAAATTTAAAATTTGGAAGAATCAAAGCAAATCTCTGAAGAAAATTCAATCGAATCATCTTCTGAAGTAAAGAAAGAAAGTAATAAGGAGGAAAATGTTAAAGCCTTTACTGAATTCCTTGAAGAAGCAAGTAATCAAGTGATTGAGGATGAAAAAGGTAAGTCCGATTTAGAAGGGGATAAACCAGTAACTAACAGAAATTTGCTTTTTAAAAGAATTCTCAACGACGGATTTGATGGAATATCATCAAATCCTAACTATAAAATGTTGGCATTATTAATCATTCTTTTGATTAATTTGTCTTTATTTTTTGTTATGGGAAATATAGGTAAAGCTTTTTTGAGAAATGCAGGAATAATGTAATGCCTTAGGGGTATCTGTTTGAAATTTGAACTTTACATTCTTGGTTTAAAAAAAAATCCATGATAATTTGATCTAAATTTTATTTATTAATATTGAACAATAAAGAACCCGAAAACCCTGTCGTTTATCTTTCTAATTTAATTAAAAGACTAGATGTAAAAAATAGAAATGGTCTAGTGGCATTAGCAATTGTTAATTTACTAGTTATTCTTTTATTTAAATTTTATTTAAAAGGATCAGGTTTATTAGCCTAAATGTGTTTGAGATTATTACTCAGCGTTTTCAAATTGCTTAGCTAACCTGAAAGCCTTTTTAATTATAAGAAACCCTCCATAAGCTCCAGCTAGCAAAGGTAAAACAATTAAAGGATTTGGGGAGTAATCTGAATAATTTTTTACACCATCAACATATTCATATCCAGAACATTTCAGGTAGAGAAAAGTAAAAAATGTAATACTCCATCCAATAATTGATAAGACTCCACCTTTTTTATCTCCTTCGTAAAATCTATCTAAACCTAAACCCCATCCTCCAATTAAAAAGATTCCTCTTACTACAGAATTTTTTTCTTTATTTTTAAGCATAATTTTTAAAATGTTCATTCTGAACATAACTTATTTATTAAGATCTCGCGACATTGCTATTAAGTAAAATTAATTAGTTTATTTAGGTTTCTAGATTTTTGTAATAAAATCCTTAAAAAATCTATTCATACTTTATAACTTAAATGTGTATTAATAATTAAATGTTCAGTAGAAACAAACTATTTTTAGCTTTCATATCAACGAGCATTGTTGGAACGCTAATTCCTCCTTCTTATTCGGATCCAAATTTTGATAAGGAAGCGAATTTCATTAATGATAAAGATACTCTTACCGAAAATGATAATTCAGATACGTATATTTCAAAAGACAAAATAGATGAATACATAATTAAAGGAGCTACTTACTCAACTAAGTTTGTTCCATTAATGAATGATGGTTCAGAAGGTAGTGAATATATTAATTTAATGGCTAATGATGGTAAAAAATTATTTGTAGATGCTGGCTTTGATTTTGTCAACTCTACAGCTAACAGTTCAATTCAAAGTATTCCCTTCTTCGCACAAACATCAGTCAATATTACCGGAGGTACAGAATCAGACACTAGTTTCTCTCTTAATAGCTTGATGAAGCTAGGAGAACTAGCCCAAGATGATGAGGGTGATATTAAGACACTTGCATTTTCTCAGGCAAGATTTGCTACTGCAACAAACGCAGAAGGTTCTACCACAAACTTAGGCTTAGGTCTTAGACATCGTCCCAATGATGTATCAATGCTTGGAGCTAATGCTTTTTTAGACTACAGAATGACAGACTATAGCGATGCCCATAGTCGATTAGGTCTTGGAGGAGAATATCTTTGGAAAGACTTTGAATTTAGAAATAATTGGTATATGGCTATTACTGATGAAAAAGATGTAACCATCAAAGGAACTTCATATAAGGAGAGAGTAGTTGATGGATGGGATGTAGAACTTGGCTACAGACTTCCAAATAATCCAGAACTTGCTTTTTTTGTAAGAGGTTTTAATTGGGACTATAAATATACACAGGATAATTCTGGATTGGAAGGAGCCGTTAGTTGGCAAGCAACTCCGCATGTAGGCCTTGAAGCTTGGGTTTCTAATGAAATTTCCGCAGCATCAACCACTGTAAATACCTCTTTACCAGGAACAGATGAGACATTCTTTGGTTTAAGAATGAACCTGACAGGAAGTCCAGTGATCTATGGAAAGAAAGATTATAAGAAAAATATGATTACTCAGATGACTCAACCAGTTAAACGTAAATATGATGTTCTTTTAGAAAGGTCATCAGGGACATTCCAGAATAGAGCTAAAGGAGTTTAAATTTTTCTATGACCTACTTACAATTCACTAAAAAACCAAACATGATCAAATTTAAAAATAATCTTATTAAAAGCTTTAATTCAGTTGCTGTAGGTGCAGGCTTACTTTTCACAACATCAATTACTCATAATGCTTATGCTGAAGAAAATCCAACTCCAGACGTATGTAAAGACAAGTTAACTCAAACAACCTTAGAGAAAAATATTTTCTCTGAAGACGCAGCCGGGGTTACTTCTGCAAATTTGACTAATAATTTTTGTTTAGGATCACCAGATAAATTCGAGTTAACTATTTATGAAATGGGATTGTGTACCCAAATCCCAATTTCTGGCTCACCAAAGGCATTTAGCAAAGAAAATTGCGTAGTTTCAATGGTTTCATCAGGTAGTACTGCTGATTTAGCAGGTAAAACAGTTCAGTTACCCCCAGCTATTAATAGACCACCAAATGGAACTTATACTCATGCTTACATGATAATTAGTAATCTGTTTGGTCTTAAAGGGAGTATTTCTTTAGATGGTAGTGTTTATTGCTCTACTTCTCCAGACGGTGGAGTCGATAGCTCTGCAGGATGTGTTGCTCAAGATCATACAGAAGAAATTGATGATTTTGGAAATTCAGAAACAAACGATATTGGCAATGCAGACTTTGGTCCAGCAACTATGCCAGAAGCAGCTGGAGGAGGACAGGTTTCTGCACTCCTAACAGATAATTCGTTGACAAGAGCAACAAAGGTTGATGAAGTAACCAGATTAGTTGCTGTATTTGAGACTAATAGTGGATCAGAAGTTGTTATTTCAGAATCTACAAGTGGGTTGGAAGTAGAGCTGCAAGTAGCCGATTTTGGTTATGGAATAGGTTTTAATAATGGGGTGCCGATTTATTTTGGATCTTCTCCTTTTCAACCTAGATTCACTACTTTCTAAATAAATCTTAAATATTTGTATTTAATAAAGAAATTGTTGGTCTGATATAAACAAAAGTTGATCCATAAATATCTTTCATTACTCTTACCTCGTCATCTAAATAGATAACTGATACTTCGCAAGAAGGTGATTCTTTATTCCAAGGCAATTTTTCCCATACTTCTTTGACTGGATACCATCTTTCCATTAATAGCGTGCTAAACAATGGAATTTTATTAAGTCCCTCAACTTTGGATACTTTGGTTTTCTTCAAATTCATTTTAAGTACCTTATCTTCTAAAATTAAATCATCAGCAAGTGTTATTACTCTTCCTCCAAAAGTTGGAAGAAGCTTGAACCAACCAAGAATTGGAATTGTTGTAAGCCCAAATATTGTGGTATCAAATGTTGATAAAAATTCTTTTTTATCAAAATCAATATTTTGAGCAATTCTTCCAATGGTAGAAAGACCAAATGATCCTACTTGTAATTGATGTAGTTTAAAAAAAAGATTACTCTTAAATTCATCATTTAATGCTTTTTCTATAGCTAAAAAGAAAGGTGAACTTCTAAATAATTCAACTGTTGAATAAATTAATTCCCACTCTCCAGATAATTTTTCTTCAGAAACTTCCATATTAAAATTTTCAAGACTCTTTATAAGTTTTTCCATCTCTTTCAATTTTTCTTGATACATAGGTGCAATTAATTTGTTCAGTCTTTGCCCCCTGTCAGTAATAGCTGCTATTTGATATATCTTCTTTTTTATCTCCTCAATATCAGTCATAATTAAATTTTTACAAACTCTATATTAATTTATTTTATGAGTATTGGTACTACTTAAATATTTTTTTATTGGTTGTATATTAATTTGTTTAATATTCTCCCCATCTTTTGCCAATTTCAAAACCCCATTTGGAAGTTAAGCAAATTACTTCTTCATGATTTTTACAATCCGACAACTCTTTCTTTTTTACAGGATTATTTTTAATTAAATCTGATATCTTGTTTAATTGCTCAATTTTTTTTAGGAAATTTACTAAATCTTTTTCAGCCATTTGATATTAAGATGTATATTTCTGGTCGTAAGTGAAAATATAATATAAGACCCATCCAACTCCACCAATTAAAATTGCAACCATTATATTTACTGACCAAACTATTTCTATCATTTTTATTTTACTAATATTTGTATAATAACTAAATTTTCATTCATACCTGTAATCAGATTTTGGAAGTATCTAAGCTTTGTCTTTAAACATATATGGATTATATTTGTTTTAATGTAAGTTATTGAAAAAATGGGAGAAGCCAAAAGAAGAGAAGAATTAGGATTGCCGCCTAGAGAGAAGAAAGTAGCAAAAAACGATTCAAAAATTAATTTAAATCAAATCTTGAATAAATACCCTTTCGCTCCATATATTTTGGGAATTTCTCTCCTTGTGATTTTAATAATCGATCTAGTTAATTACTATAAATAACTTTATTAAAAAAATAATTTCATATCTTAATTTTTAATTCATAAAGCTGTATTCTTTTGTTCCGCATTTATAAAAAATATTTTCCATAATTAATACATTACTTAATCAAGAAAACTAGAATCGCCAATGTTTGATAATATCGGTACCGCCTTAGTCCAAGCATTAGGATTTTTTGGAGTTTTTGGATATTTTGTCTATCAACTTTTATCAGATGGTAAAAAACCAATACAGAATCAATCTAAAACTCCAGTTAAAAAAGTAAATCAGAAAAAAGATTTAAAGGATAGACCTAAGAAGCAAGGATTATTTGGTAGAAAAAAAGAATTGATAACTGATGATGTGAAACCAAAGAAAAAGGGATTATTTGGTAAAAAAGTAGAACCAGTAAAAATCGTAGAAGAACCTAAAAAGAAAGGATGGTTTGGGTAGATAATTTAAGAGAATTTAAAAACGATTGTGATATCTTTTATACAAAAAAATTTTAATTCTATTTTTATAATGAACTTAATAAACTTAATTTAATGAATCATAGAGAAATTACAAAAAGATATAGTGATTTAATTGATAGAGCAGATCACGCCAATGGTAGAAAAGAAATTGTTGGTTTACTTAAAAAAGCTGCTAAATTAAAATCCAAAATTGAAATTAACTAATAATCATTAGAAAAAAATTATTTTTCTAATTGTAAAATTTATTTAAACAAAAAATTATTCATGCGATAATCATATGAAATTTTTTAGTTATGAATAAAAAAGGTTATACAACTGAAAGTGGTGGAAGACAAAATGGATTTGCAATTGAACCAGAAATTAATCCAATAACACAGGGGGAATCTAAAAAATCGTTTCTCTTATTTTTAGGAATATTATTACCTTTCTTAATAGGTGGGATTTTTTATTTTAAAACGCTTTAATAAAAAACAATTTTTCATAAATCATTTTTGGAAATATATTCTTGAGAACTAATAATATCCTGCATTAGTCCTTGGGAAGATGAGTTAAATCCATTTTTCTCAAGAAAAGTTTTAACTTCCTTAAATTTTTTTTGAATTTTTTTGGTGTAAGGGGTTGTCATTAAATAATCATCTTGTTCAGTGGAGTAGTTCATTTAATTTAATTCTTAATTATTACTATAAATTTTGCTAGATATTATATGAATAAAGAAGTTATAATCATTACAAAAAATGATTGCTAGTAATAAATACTTAATTAATAAAAGATAATTTTCCCTTTTTAGTCGGCAAATATTATTATTTTTTATCCATTTTTATTTTTTTTAATATCAAAGAGTGCTTATTGTAACTAGCTCCATTAATTCTCTTGATCTCAAATAGTTTTGAAATACATCAGAATAAAAAGCTCTTTTTGCAGCTATCTTAGATTCAAATTCTATTACTATACCTAGTTGGCCACCATCCCATTTGTGTGAATTAGAGTCTTGGGTAATGTCTTTTTTTACTACAACACCACCCATTGATTTTATCCATGGCAATACTGTTCTTAGGTATTCAAGAAACAAATCAGCATTTGGTATAGATATTTTCTTAAGCCAGTAACTCTTTGTCATGAAATCAAAACATTTTCAGTAGAATATAGCACATCATCATAAGTATTTTTGCTCAAGTCCTTTTTAAATCTTTTTAAATGAATTTAGAACAACAATTATTGGACTTACTCCTCTCAAGTCCTAATAAAAAAAATATTAAAAATATGGCTGAAGAACTTGAGAAAGAATCAAGATTTACTATTAGCAGTGATATTGAGAAGTTAAAAGGTATATGGGAACTTAGATGGAGTAGTTCAAAAGCTCCATTTCTAAATTACTCTCCTTTAGTTGATAATCTTCAAATTCTTGATCCTTTAAATCTAGATGGTTTAAATTTACTCAAACCTAGAGGAATTAATTCAATTATTGGAACGGGAATAGTAGCAAAATTAAGATCTTTAAGTGAAAAAAAAATTGGAGTTAGTTTTACTCATGCTGGAATAATTGGACCTTATATTGGAATAAGGAAGATAAACGCTTTAACTAAGATTAAAAAAGAACAAAAAGGATGGTTAGAAATAACTTTTTTAAGTAAAGATCTAAGAATTTGCAGGGGCGATAAAGGCACTTTATTTATTCTTAGAAGAATAAAAGACAATATCTTATTTGAAAGATTTCAAGAATTTATTAAGGCTCTCTAAATTATTTTTATCTTTTAATCCAAATATATTTTAAAAAAAAGAATATTGGCACATATTTAAAGGTCTCTTTGGGTATTTCATATGACAAAAATTTTAATAATTCCTCTATCCAATAACCTAGGTCTAGTCCAAATAGGTATCTTTCCAAAACGAACCAAAACTCTTTATCAAAAATTGTTCTTAAATTAAGGTATATATATTCCCAGTGGAATGTATTCCAATATTTTTGTAAATAAGAAGAGATTATTAGCCATAATGATATAAATAAAAAACTTTTTATAAATTTATAGATCTTTTTCATTATTTTTATCTAAAACAGAATAGATTTTTATTAAAAATTCTTCAATTTAATATAATTAATAATCTTTTTTATTTCCATAAAATATGATTAAAAAAAAATATTGAAAAATTTCTAGTGGGAATTAATTATTTGTCTTTTTTAGTTAGATTTTGTGCCTTTATATTTTTATTTCTTAAATTAAATCCTAAAAACAAAAAAGTTAGATAAATTATAATACTACCAAGTAGTATTGTTAATATTTTTGAAATGTCCATAAGGATTTTAATATAGCTTATGAATATAAATTAAAACATTAGTTTTTAAATATTAAATATTATTCCGCATTAATAAGTAGTAATTTACTAAGCTAAATTAAATATTTAAGATATATGCCAATAGTTTTCGCTTGGAGCCTTTGCCTGTCTGTTGTAGTTGTATTACTATCGACAATTCCATTGACTCTTGGAAGAATCAAAGCTGGTTATTCTGTGGAGAATATGTCAGCACCAAGAGCATTATTTGATAAATTGCCAGACTTTGGTAAAAGAGCTGTTTGGTGTCATCAGAATTGCTGGGAAAGCATTTCTATTCATGCTCCAGCTTGCATACTTTGTTTAGTTACTTTGCCTGATTCAAACCTCTCATTAATAGCAGCTTGGATGCACCCTCTCTTACGTTTCTTGTATATTGGCGCTTATGTTTTAAATATTCCTATTGCTAGAGGTTTAATATGGGCTTCTGGGATTTTTACGACACTTGTTTTATATAAAGAAGGTATATCCCAACTTATGTAATTCAACTAAATTAATAGATTTTCTAAATCTTTTAATTCAAAATCATTTATTAGTTTCACTTTATTAGCTCTAGCTAGTTTTTGTGCAGATTTAGTAAAACCAGATTTTGAGACTAATACCGCATGAGTTCCTTTCCAATATAATTTACCAGCAGAAATTTCTTGAACAGCGTTGTTGCCTACTGCTTTTTTATGATTTTTACATTGAATACAAATCCTTAAATTATCTATAGAGGCAATCAAATCCACTCCTTGGTCTCCGGTAATAGGTGTTTCTTTCACTTTCCACCCACTCTTTTTGAGAATTTCCATACAATAATTTTCAAATATAATTCCTTTTTTATAGTTTTGATTATTATCCTTCGATGTATTATTTTCTATTAAATTTAAACAAGTTTTTTCTATTTGACTAGCAATGAATATAAACCAGTCTTCATCCTCCAAAATTCTATTGGCACCAATTATTTCATCATTAATAATTGGATTAACCTTGCGATAAGCTTTCCATTTTTCAAAAAAAATGTCTGATCCTGAAAAATTTTTTAAAATTACTTTTTCCCAAAAATATGGAATACCTTCTTTTAACCTTTTTGATTCATTATTGATACTTTTCTCAATTAATTTTTCATCAAGAGGGGGATTACCAATCCACTTTTTCAAGTCTTCGTTACCATAAGCATCAATAACTTTTAATCTAATTCTTTCTTCCAATAGATTGTATTTATTTTCTTCAATAAGTCTATTTATCGTTTCAAGAAAGTAATTTGCATTTAAGGCATTATTTAATTTATCTTTTCTTTTTTTTAATAGAAAAGCTCTAACAATAGTTATCAAAAATAAAAAAATTAGAGAAACTAAAATAATAAAAATATTATTCATTATTTTTTATTTATAATTTTTTAGTTAAAAAGATTTTGTTTTTCTAATTATAAAATCATTTTTTGTAATTAATGTAGAGTCTTTTACATCAAAACCACTTATTGCTGAGATTTCGCCTTCAATACCTTCCAATGTTAATTGTTCAATAATACCTTTAATAACTTCGTCTTCAACTAATTTTCGATCAATTCTTTCTGGTGTTATATCTGTTAACCATTTAGAGGTCTTTTTTTTTACAACTTCAGTTGGATTAGTTATTTTTAAGTAAATTGCCATTTTATAAAATATTTATATTTATTATAAGTCAAGTCTTTTTTTTATTCCTTATTTTTTGTCATTACTTTCCCATTCAAGAAATTGAAAAATAATAATTGCAAAGATTGAAAAAAATACAATAAAAAGACCTAACCATCCTATGAATTTATTTTCAGTAAAAAGATTAGTTAGAGAGGATGTTTCCTCATAACTTGATTCCATTTGATATTGATATGAATCCAAGACAAGAAATATATCCTTAATTAGTGAATAGATTTTAATTGCTCTAAATAATTAATAACTTAACTAACTATAATCTAATCCATTTAATTTTAAAAAAGCTTTTGATATAAAATCAGGCCTTTTCCTTATTATAGAAAAACTTTTTTTATTTATTAGAACCAAATTAACCTCAGCTATGGTCAAAACTGATTTGCTTTTGTTAATGAATTTTGAATGAATATTTATTTTTGGACTTTTGCTTATTTTAAATATAGTTTCTATTGTTATTGTATCTCCAAGAAATAAGGGTGATATATATTTTATTGAAGTATCTATTAAAGGTAACTCAAAACCATTTTTTGTAAGGTCAACATAATTGATACCTGCTTTTGCAAGTGCATTGATCCTTCCTTCTTCAAGCCAATCAAAATATGTACCATGCCACATAACCCCTGCATGATCTGAATGTTGTGGTAATACTAACTTTTCTATTTTCCAAATTTTTTTCATTTATATTAAAATAATCGAAATGTATATGTGTATATTTATAATAAAAATATAGTTATTGAAGTTGGTTTTTATTAATTAAAATAAAAATTAAAAAATTATATCTTAAAAATTATGTTTAATCGAAATTATAAAGAAAGAAAAATGAAGAAAATATTCCAGTGGAGAGAATATTTAAATTGGAAAAAAATGAACTCAACTCAAAAAATTAATTTTAAAAGAGCATGCTTGTTTCCTTTCTTAGTTTATATAGTTTATGTTTT
>QBXG01000018.1:0-24582 GCA_003283445.1 Prochlorococcus sp. AG-321-D23
TTCACCAGTAAGATCAGCTGCAGTGATAAGTCCCTCAGTCCCACCATGTTCATCAACAACCAGTAAAAATGGATTGTAATCTCTAACGATAGGTAATATTTCTGCTAATGAGCATGTCTCTATTACTTTTGTTACTGGCAAAAGGAAAGGTTCTAATAATGTATTTGCTCCCATTTCGCTTTTAGAAATTGGTTTTGCTAAATAACGTAAATCTAAAACTCCTAAAACATCATCAAGAGACTCACCAATTACAAAAAAACGAGCATGCCTTGTTTTATCAACCTGTTTCATAAGTTCTGCAAACGTAATATTTTTTGGCAAAGTTACCATTTCAGATCTTGGAATCATTACTTCTTTGACTTGAGTATCTTTTAAAGCAAAAACACCTTCTAAGATGTTTTTCTCATCAGGCTTTAATCCTGTGACATTATCTGTTTCTATTAATGTTTCTAATTCACCTGCCGATAATACTGAATTTAATGAATCCCATTTGTTATTTAGATTAAATAACCTTAAACAAGCACTTGCAAAAAATTCAATTACAGAAACAATAGGTTGCATTCCTTTTCGAACTGCATCAAAAATTGTAGTTAATCTCAAAGCGGCTGACTCTGGATTATTAATTACTAATGCTTTAGGAATAAGACCTGATATAAGGGTGACTATAAGTACAATAAATAAAAATAATAAGAGATCATATATTCGATTTGAAAATTTATTTACGTTCCAAAAATCATTAGCCAAACCTTTACTTAACCAACCAACAGCTATAAGAGAAATTGTCACGCCAAATTGAGATGCTATTAAAGAAGATCTGAATCTTTTTTGAATTTTTAAAATGGAAAATGCTCCTTTTCTTTTCTCTTCTATCAGTCGTAAAACTTTACTTGGCCTTATTAATAAAAACGAAAGTTCACTCGCAGCAAAAAAAGCTGGAAATATCAAAAGTAAGAATAGTAAAGTTATTTTCATTCAATAACAAATTAGTGATGGGGGTGGCGAGGATCGAACTCGCCTAAGCCAAATTATGAGTTTGGTGCATTCACCAGATTGCTACACCCCCAGATTTTCTGCAGTAATGATTAATTACATTCGATTTACATACAATATAAAAATAATATTTCAAAAAGCACCAACTTAGTAAGTTTTTGTGAGATTTCTTTTTTTTCTCCTAATCTTGAAATATAAGCTTAACTTCTATAAATGAACAATTTATCGCAGAAGAATAAATTAAATAAGAAGAATTTGTTAAAACTTTTAATTGAAAAGTCTTATAAGAAAGGAAACTTTACTTTGGCATCTGGCAAAAAAAGTGCTCATTATCTAAATTGTAAATCTGTATCTTTAAATGGCACAGGGTTGCAATTAATTAGTAATTTGTTTTTGGAGTTAATGGATCCAAGTTCAAAAGCTGTGGCTGGGTTGACTTTAGGAGCCGATCCTTTAGTTAGTGGTTTAATCGTAACAGCTGCTTCTCAAGGGTTATTAATAGATGCTTTAATCATCAGAAAAGAAATAAAAGAATATGGAACAAAGGCTGGGTTAGAGGGGCCTTCATTAAAAGAAGGAACTGAAGTAACTGTCTTAGAAGATGTTGTGACTACTGCTGGATCTGCTATTAAAGCAATTAATAAGTTACGAGAAAATAATCTTTTAGTTAAAGAAGTTTTGTCTATTGTCGACAGAAGAGAAGGAGGATATGAGGCCTTAAAAGAACAAAATATACAATTAAAAAGCTTATTTTCAATAGAAGACTTTCTATAAATAATGTCAAAAATTAGAGAAAATAAAGGAAAATTTTGGCTTGAAAAATTTGATTGCTTTTCTGTTACTGGAAAAGATAGTAAAAGATTCTTAAATGGAATAACTACAGGAAATATTGTTGATTTAAATAATAAGGTTTTAAAATCTTGCTGGTTATCCCCAAATGGAATTTTAAAATCATTACTTGAAATTAATTGCTCAGAAAATGAATTAAAAGTAATTGTCTTAGTAGGAAATACTAGTGAGATTAGAAAATACTTTAATGACATTATTTTTCCGTCTGACGATGTTTCATTAAGTGATACTTTTTCAATAAATAGACTTCAGCAAGTTGATGATATGAATTCTTGGAGAACCACTCAACCTATTTTTTTAAAAAATGAAGATAAAAAATATGATTTTTATAAAAATAATCCAAATTCAATGAATACTAATGACTTGCAATTGTGGAAGATTAATCAGGCTATACCATCTTTAAATAGTGAAATTAATGGAAAAAATAATCCACTTGAATTAGGATTAACAGATCTCATAGACTTCAATAAAGGTTGTTATTTGGGTCAAGAAACAATGTCAAAAATCAAGAATGTTTCTTCTTTAAAGCAGGAGATCAGAGTGTGGACGGCTAAAGATAAAGATTTGAATTTAGAATCTGTGAATAAAATTCTTTTTAATAATCAGAATAAAGAAAAATCGGTTGGTTATATTACCAGCATTTATGTATTAGAGTCTCGAATAATAAAAGGCCTAGCAATGATAAAGAGAAAATATTTAGATAAGGGAAATCCATTTTTCTCTGATAATTTTGGCCAAATTTCATTAGAGAAATCTGTAGGTTCAACTTTTCTTTAATTAACATTTTCATGTTTTTTGATTAACCACTTCGCGATTTGAAGTGTAGCCAAACAGTCATCTCGATTATATTTAATTATTTTTTTTAGGAAAATATCATTCAAAGTACTTTTATATTGGATCCACCAATATAAAGCTTTTGATCCACTTACATTTTCTTGCTCCCATTTGAATCCAATCCAATTAGCAACTGTTTTTAAACTATAGTTTCTAATAGGTAATATCCACGATCCTCTTACAATTAAGTGTAAGTCTATAAATCTGGAATTTAAGATTTCAATTTCTTTTACATCGAGATCTGATTGCCTAGCTAAATTTAAAATTGCAATTTTCTCAGTCTCTCCATAATGTAAAACTGGCCAGTATTTTTGAGAAAAAAGTTTTTGAATAATTTCTTGATTAGATTTTTTAGTGTTGTTTTTAAGGTTTAATATTGGATCATAAAAATCATCTTCAATATTTTCAAACAAATTATTAACTTTTAAAAATCCATATAAAAAATCATGTTTATCATCTGGATTTGACTCAATATCAAAAATAAAGAATCCAGAATCTTTATTTTTTAAAAGATTAGATAAGTTTTTATTTTCCAAAATTCGAATTGGTATTCCTGATAAATATGATTTTGATTGATTTATAAACTTTGAAGCTTTTTCAAATCTTTGCTCCTTAAATTGAGAAAGTTTTTCTCCTAAATCTATTTTCTTAGCAGCAGCTAGTTCTTTAATATTAAAGATCCCATGTTTTTGAAGAAATAAGGCTGTTTTAAAACCGATACCATCTATATCAGTTAAATATCCATTATTTTTTGCTTCTGTGTCGCAATACTTTTGCCATGAACATATCGTACATTTTTTCCTGTCTTCAGTAATATCTGGTATAGATCTTTTTAGATATTCATTTAAATTTAAAAAGGTATTTAATACTTTTTTTCTTAATCGTTGATTTAAATCAATTTTTTCAATATTAATTTGATTTGAAAAATTTGAAACTACCAATCCCTTTGCAATTTTTGATTCTTGAAAGGGCTCTAATAAAATCGAGCAAAAAGCTAAATCGAATAGATGCTCTTTTGTAGTTCTATGACCTAACTTATATACAACAGGTATATATTTATATTCGCCCCATTTGCTATGCCCACCAACTTTCTTAAGTAATTGAGGTTGAATTTCTGCATTTATATTATTGATTACTTTAGATCTTGCTTTTAATCCGATTACCCCACTTGAACCCTTCTTACAAGCTTTTGTTCCAGAATATAAATCTCCATCACTTAGTTTGAAAAAAGTTTTGTATTGATTAATTATTTCTATAGATTGATGTGGTGACCAAATTTTTTGAGACTTATTGCCCTGATAATCAAGCCAAGCTTTTCTTTTGCATCTTATAAAACTTTTTAAATAAAGATTATTCAAATTTTTTTGCAAAGGCAGTTTAAATTTTTACTCCTATAAATTAATATAGATAATTATTGGAAATCAAGGAACTTTTTAACTTTGTCTTCAAATGAACTAGATGAAATAAAATTCGGAACTGATGGCTGGAGAGGAATAATTGGTTTTGATTTCAATCTATCAAATCTTTCAAGAGTTGTAGTCGCTTCTTGTCAGGAATTATATTATCAATACTTCGAAGAAACTAATTCTAAAAAAATTCTTATAGGTTACGATAGCAGATTCATGGCAAATGAGTTTGCAAAGGAAATAGCATCTTTTGTAAAAGGATGTGGTTTTGAACCCATTATTTCTACTAGTTATGTACCAACACCTTCCTGCAGCTTATATGTCAGAAAATTTATGTTTTTAGGTTGTTTAGTTATTACTGCGAGTCATAATCCTTATAATTGGCTGGGTTTAAAGATTAAAAGTTTTAAAGGATGTTCTGTGGATGAATCTTTTACAAAGGAAGTTGAGAAAAGGTTACTTCTGGGAAACTCAATTGAAAGATTGGAAGGTGGATATAAAAAAGTTGATATCAAGAAGTTTCATTTAGATCAGATTAAATCTAATTTTAATATTGATTTTATTGCGAATAATTTAAAGAAAATGAATTTGCATATTTTTGTTGATTCTATGCATGGTTCAGCAGCAAATTGCCTTAGTCAGATCTTTGAAGGTTGCGATTCAAAAATTTTTACTGAAATTAGAGCAGATTATGATCCTTTATTTGGAGGAAATCCTCCAGAGCCACTACTAAAATATCTAAATAGTTTAACTGAAACATTAACAAAAAATTCTAAAAAAGGTATTAAAGCTCTAGGAATAATTTTTGATGGTGATGGCGATAGGATTGCTGTAATTGATGAAAAAGGAAGATTTTGTAGTACTCAAGTTTTATTACCTTTCTTTATTAGTTATTTGGGAGAAAAGAATAAGAATTTATATCCAGTACTTAAAACTGTTAGTGGATCAGACATAATTAGTAATATCGCGAAAAGTCAGGATAGAGAGGTTTTCGAACTACCGGTTGGTTTTAAATATATCGCAAAAAAAATGATTAAAGATAAAGTATTTATTGGAGGAGAGGAATCAGGAGGGGTAGGTTTCGGAGACTTTATGCCGGAGAGAGATGCTTTATATGCTGCTATGATTTTATTAAATGGAATCGCAGAAAAATCAAAATATTTATATGAAACTTTAGATCAAATTCAAGAAAATTTTGGTCCAAGTTTTTATAGAAGAATTGATGTTAAATTTCCAAATCAATCAGAAAAAGAAATTCTTGAAAAATATATTAAAAATAATATTCCCTCAAAAATATGTGGTTATACTGTTATGAATGTCTCAAATATCGATGGGATAAAATTGAGAATGGATAATAATTTTTGGCTTTTATTCAGGTTCTCAGGAACAGAGCCGCTTTTAAGATTGTATTGTGAGGCAAAATCTGAAAATGATTTAAATGAGGTTTTGGCATGGAGTCAAAAATACATAAATAAGGTAAAAAATATAAAATGAAAAAATTATATTTAGCAAGTAAAAACCAAGGTAAAATTGAAGAATATAAAAAATTACTATTGAATGTAAATTGTCAGTTATTGCTTCAACCAGAATCAATAGAAGTTGAGGAGAATGGGATTACATTTAGGGAGAATGCAATCAAAAAAGCAAGTGAAGTTTCTAAAAAAACAAGAAACTATGCCATTGCAGATGATTCAGGAATATGTATTGATGCTTTGGACGGTAGGCCAGGAATTTACTCATCAAGATATGCAGAAAATGATCAAAAAAGAATAGAAAGAATTTTACATGAACTTGATGGAGAAGAAAATAGAGGTGCCTTCTTTATTGCAAATGTTTGTGTTTGCTCTCCAACTGGGGATGTGATATTAGAATCGGAGGCTAAATGTTTTGGAAACATTATTCTAAGCCCTAGAGGAAGTAGTGGTTTTGGTTATGATCCAATTTTTGAGGAGTTATCAAGTAAATTAACATTCGCTGAGATGAATAATGAATTAAAAGATTTTTGTAGTCATCGTGGTAAAGCAGTTAAAAAAATCATTCCTCAATTGTTAAATATAATTGCCTGATTAATTATTAACCCACGATCCATGTAAGCCATGCGGAATGGATATTGGAAGTTCATAAATAGCTAATTCTTTTAGGTCTTTAGCATCTAGTATTACAAGATCACTTCCTCTTCTACTACCATTCCATAACAGAATAAATAAGTAACCATCATCTTCTTTGTTGGATGATTGTGATGGGACCATTATTGGTTCACTAACGAATCCGCTAGGTGCAGCTGACCAAGAAATTTCCTCTTTGGTAATTAAATCTATTTTCTTAATAGCTTGTAAAGGAGCATTACCTATTTTCTTATCTGTACAAGCCATCCATGAATAAGATGCTTTTAATCCTAAAAGTTTAGGGTTAACAGTAGCGAATTCGCAACATTGTGAGCTTAAAGTTTCAAGCTTAGAAGTTCCCCTCTTTAAGTCGATAATAGATCTTTTTAAATTACCCTCTGGATACTTATCAAAGTCAATATCCCTAAAATTTTCATCGGGCCCAACAGAAGGAAAATCATCGTAAAAAATACTATCCAAAATTATGTTTGAATCTTTTTCGTAGGCATTAACATGATGAAAAACAAATCCATCTGGTGCATCTATAGTCATTGGTGGTTGACCCTTAAATAAACCACTTTCTCTTGGGATTATAAAAAATTTAGCTTTTTTATTACGATTCGATTTCAAACATTGAGCGGCTCCTTTTTGGCCCATTACAAATGGCAAAGGATTAAAGTCGATAGCGTTTTGTAAAAATATTGCCCAATTGGTTGTAATTGCAAAATCATGAAGGAATGCAAATCCATTAAATGTGTCTTTTCTATCTACTATCAATTCACCCGCATTTTCACCAGCATTTGAAAATTCCATTAATCTTATAGTACTTTTTGGCCCGGTTTGTACTCCAAAAGTCACCAAAAGTTCATTTGACATATTTGAATTAAAATCAGCTTTTGGATGAGCGCTAAATGCTTCGTTGCTCTTTAAAACTCCACCTAAAGTTGTTAGTCCAATGGTATCAAGATTTTTAGGATCTAAGGCATGTGGACCCGCTGCTTCCCATAGTGCAAGCACTTCATTGCCTAGTTTGATAACGTGTGTATTAGCAATATTTTTTAATTTTAAATCTAAAGCATTATTTAAAATTCCTCCACTTTTTTGAGTACCAAAAACGCCTCTGTAAATAAATTTATTAATCTTTTTTTCTTCTAAAAAACCTTTTGTTTGCACAAACTTATTTGTTAATGTTGGTTTTCCATTCTTAAATCTAATTGCTGTGATCATTCCATCTCCATCAAAGGGATGATGAACCCATTGGCCTCCTCTTTCTAATATCCCTGGCCCGTTTCTAAATAGAGTTCCATTCAATTCCTCAATATCCTCCCCTTTACTTGTATTTAATGGTTCATTTGTTAATTCTTTTTCAACATTTTTGTATGCACTAGCCCAGTCTTCTTTGTTAAAAGCTTGCTTAATATTAATTTGTTTTTCTTGAATATAGGTCACTTTGAAATTTTTAACTTAATTTATTCTCGCCAAAAATAAATGAAATTGTGGCTAATCAAGAAAAATACTGAATTTACCTATCTAATCACTTTCTAACATTCCTTTACTACTTGGGATAGTTCCAGATCTTCTGATATCTATTTCAGAAGCCATTCGCATCGCTCTTGAAAAGGCTTTAAAACTTGCCTCAACTATATGATGAGAATTTGTACCTTGTATTTGATTGATATGAAGAGTGATTCCACTATTATTTACAAAAGCTATAAAAAATTCTCTTACTAATTCAGTATCATAATTCCCTATTCTTGGTGCTTTTAATTTGAGATCATAAGACAAATGAGGCCTTCCTGAACAATCTAAAGTTACTTGAACTAAAGCCTCATCTAAAGGTGCAAAAAAATGCCCAAATCTGTTTATCCCTTTTCTTTCTCCTAAGGCTTTAGTAAAGGCTTTCCCAAGAGCAATGCCAACATCCTCATTTGTATGATGGTCATCAATATGTGTATCTCCAATAGCTCTTATTTTTAAATCAAATAATCCATGACTAGATATTTGATGCAACATATGATCTAAAAAAGGTATCCCAGTATCAATTTCAGAAATTCCATTGCCATCTATATTAAGAAAAATACTAATATCTGTTTCATTTGTTTTTCTTTTAATTTCAGCTTGTCTTGAGGGTGACATTTTATTTGTTTAAATTGTAATTTACATTCCATTAATGCAATAACCTGCATCAACATAAATAGTTTGGCCTGATATGCCACTTGAAAGATCACTTAAAAGAAAAGCAGCTGTATTTCCTACTTCTGTTTGAGTAACTGTTCTTCGTAGGGGAGCTTTTTCTTCAACATTATGGATCATATCTAAAATGCCACCTATTGCAGAACTCGCAAGTGTTCTAATTGGACCAGCACTAATTGCATTTACTCTTACTTGCTTTTCAGGGCCTAATTCTGCAGAAAGATATCTTACTGAAGCCTCCAATGCTGCCTTTGCTACGCCCATTACATTATAGTTAGGTATAGCTCTCTCAGATCCTAAATAAGTTAAAGAAACCACCCCAGCACCATGGCTGAAAAGTGGTTTTGCTGCCTTACATAGAGGTGCTAAAGAATAAGCACTAATATTCAAAGCTCTATCAAAGCCTTCGGATGAAGTTGCACTATAGTCTCCAATTAATTCGTCACGACCTGCGAATGCAAGACAATGAACTAACCCATCAATTTGACCCCAATTGGTTTTAATATTTTCAAAAATTTCTTCAATTTGAGAAGGATTTTGAACATCAAGTGGGAGGAATAATGATGGCTCTAAATCTTTGGTTAATTCTCTTACTTTTGATTCAAACCTTCCTTTTTCATCAGGTAAATAAGTAATTCCTAGTTCAGCCCCAGCTTTTGAAAGTTGCTGAGCAATTCCCCATGCTATTGAACGATTGTTGGCAATTCCAGTAACTAGAATTTTTTTGCCAGTTAAATTTAGAAGCATTTTATTTCTTATTTATATAATTGTCCTACAAAAAGTACACTTCTTTGCGAATTACTGCAAAATATACAATAAATTTCAACTATAGGGAATATTTTTTAATTATGGTTAAAACAAATTCAATGTTTTTGGAATTAGGGACTCAATTACCTTCTTTCGAAATGATGAATACCAATTCATCTAATCAAGAAAACTATAATTTAACCAAACTAGATGATAGGCATTTACTTGTAATGTTTATTTGTGCCCATTGCCCTTTTGTGAAATATATCGAAAATTATATTTCAGTTTTAAGTATTGATATAGAGGATAAAGTTCAAACTATCGCAGTTTCAAGTAATGATATTGTGACTCATCCTTCGGATTCCCCAGATTGTTTAAGAAATCAAGCTCAATTACAAGGCTGGAGTTTTCCTTATCTTTATGATGAAAGTCAAGTTTTTGCCAAAGAGTTAAAGGCTGCATGTACGCCTGATTTTTATCTTTTCTCGAATGCTGGAAATAGAAAATTTGCCCTTTTTTATCATGGCCAACTTGATAGTAGTAGACCTAGTAATGATATTTCTATCACTGGTCAAGATTTACATGCAGCTGTTAAAGGTTTGAATAAAAATAGTAATTATCCTCATCCTCAAAAACCATCGCTTGGATGCAATATAAAATGGACTCCAGGTAAAGAGCCTGATTGGTTTAAATGAATTAAATATAATATTTATCCCAGAGAAAAACCTTTAAAGCTAATATGATAAATATGCAAATACCTCCATTTACATTAGAACGACAGTTCCAGGAAATCGGCTCTGATATTGAGGAGGCGGTTATGAAAGTTCTTAAAGGTGGACAATATATAGGTGGTCAAGAGATTGCTGAATTTGAAGAGAATTTTGCATCTCTTGTTGGAGTAAATCATGTTGTCGGGTGTAATAGTGGGACTGATGCATTAATACTTGCTTTACGTGCTTTAGATATAGGGAAAGGAGATGAAGTGATTACTTCTTCTTTCAGCTTTTTCGCAACTGCTGAAGCTATAAGTGCAGTAGGAGCTAATCCAGTTTTGGTTGATATTAATCCAAATGATTATTTAATTAATATTGATTTGATTGAAGGAGAAATTAACTCTAATACTAAAGCTATTATGCCAGTCCATTTATTTGGTAATGCTGTAAATATGAAGTCAATAAAAGCATTAGCTAAAAAACATAATCTAAAAATAATTGAGGATTGCGCGCAGGCAACTTGTACTATGTGGGGTAATTCTAAAGTAGGCAGTATTGGAGATATAGGCTGTTTTAGCTTTTTCCCAACTAAGAATTTAGGTGCTGCTGGAGATGGAGGGGCAGTTACAACTTCAGACCAAAATATTGCAAAAAAGGTCAGAGAGTTGGCAGTTCATGGAAGTCCTAAAAGGTATCACCATACTCAAATAGGTTTTAATAGTAGGCTAGATACTCTACAAGCAGCGGTTTTAAATATCAAAATAAAATCTGTATCAAAATGGATTAGTAATCGTAAAAAAATAGCTAATAATTATTTTGATTTATTAGAAAAAAATAGTTTTATTCATTTACCCAAGATTGATTCTGAAAACGTTTCTCATTCTTGGAATCAATTTGTGATCAAATTAAAAAATTATAATTACGATATAAATAATGATTATTCAGAATTATTTGAAACTGATGTCAACAAAAATAATTCTTTAAGAAATTTATTAAAACTAAGACTTTCCGAGAAAGGAATTAATTCTATTATTTATTATCCAATACCAATTCATGCACAATTAGCCTATAAAAATAAAAATTTTTCTAGAGAAAAACTTATTCATACAGAAAGAGTTTGTACTGAAGTACTTAGTCTCCCAATGTATCCAGAAATTTCTTACAAAGAACAAGTTTATGTATCAGAAAATTTAAATATTATTTTAAAAAATTGTATTAATGAACTTCAGATTTGTGCGTAAAGATCCTTAAAAAGTCTTTGCTGAATATTGTGATTAACTAAAGCCCCTGAATAATTTTTTTGTTCCAAATCAGATATTTCACCATTAAGGATATCGGCATTAGAAACCTTAGATAATTCAGGTATCCAGAGTTTAATATATTTGCAAATAGGATCAAATTTTTTTGTTTGAGTATAAGGATTAAAAATTCTTAATGGTTTTGGATCCATCCCACTACTTGCACTCCACTGCCAGCCTCCATTATTTGCGGCTAAGTCACCATCAACCAATACCTTCATAAATTTTTCTTCACCCATTTGCCAATTGCAAATAAGATCTTTTACCAAAAATGAAGCCACTATCATTCGACACCTATTATGCATCCAACCAGAACTATTAAGTTGTCTCATTGCTGCATCAATAATAGGAACTCCAGTCTGTCCATCGCTCCACCGAGTAAACCATTCATTATTATTTTGCCAAGGGAAAAGGTCCCATTTTTTTCTATAGGGTCCTTTTTCTAATTCTGGAAAATTAAATAAGCAATGTTGATAGAATTCTCTCCAAACTAATTCTTTTTGCCAAGTTTCTATTGATAGCTGATTGTGTTTATTTATATTTATTAGATCAGGCAATAATGTTGCATCCCAAACTTTTCTTATACTTATAGTCCCAAATCTCAATGAAGCGCTAAGGAAAGATGTTCCATTCTGAGATGGAAAGTCCCTTGAAGAGTCGTAAGATCCGATTTTATCTTGGCAAATAAATTGATCCAATAATTTTTCTGCAGCGAGTTCTCCTGGTTTACAAGGACATAATTCAAATCCAGAGAAATTTATATTTTTTTTAAATCGATCTAATATTAACCTTGATGTATCAATTTTCTTTTTTTCTTTAAACCCTATCTCTAAATCTTTTAAATTACCAATATCATTTAAACTTTTTTCCGAATTTAATAAATTTATTTTCGACTTTAAATTCTTGTAAAATGGACCATAAACTGAATAGGGTTTGTTACCTCCAGTAAAAATTTGAGAAGGCTCAATTAATAGGTGATCCCATAATTCTATAAACTCAATATTAAATTTTTTTAAAGTATCTTTTATTTCTAAATCCCGATTGATTTCATAAGGTTCTATCGCTTTATTCCAAACAACAAACTTAGCATCAATTAATTTAGCTAATTTAGGTATCAGAATTAAGGGATCACCCTCATCTATAATCAATCGACTTCCGAGATTTTTCCAATTTTTACTTAATTCTTCGAGTGAATTCCCAAGGAACCATGCTCTGGATTGCGCATTGAAGTCGTAAGAATAATTTTGATCAAAAATATATGTTGAAGTAATAGCATTTGATAAAGAAAATGCTTTTTTTAAAGCATTATTATCATTGATTCGAAGATCTTTTCTATGCCAAAAAAGTATTCTAGGGTTATTCATTTCATTCCCAAAAATTGCTTTGCTCTAAACCAAGCTGTTACAGTTTTTGCATCCAGAATTTCATTACCACTACTGATTAAATTATCTAAACTTTCAGGTTCCATAATTAAAACTTCTATATCTTCATCTAAATCTCCTTTTACCGGATTGTTTAATTTGCTTAAATCGCGTGCAAGAAATAAATGAATTACTTCATCTGAATATCCAGGAGCATTAACGAGAGCACCTAGTTCATCCCACTTTTCTGCTTTATATCCAGACTCTTCCTGAATTTCTCTTTTGATTGAGTTTATTGGGGTCTCTCCTATTTCTAAAGTACCTGCTGGAAACTCAATTAAATATCTTGATACAGCAAATCTATATTGGCGAAGAAGTATAACTTTATTTTCCTTTGTTATTGGTACAGCTAATGCAGCGTTTGGGAATATTATTTGACCGTATTCATCTTCATGTCCATTGGGAAGTTCAATTCTATTTATTTCAAAACTAAATTTTTTTGTTCTTAATTCAGATATTTTTTCTTTAAAAATGGCTTTTCTGCAGTGATTTTTATCTTCCATACTTTAAATAAAAATACCCTAACAATTATTTTAGAATTTTGTAAATTAATCAACAAGCCATCTTGGTTCTTCTATTTTTTTTACTGTTTGTGTTCTGCTTAGGACCTCAGACAAAGGAGATATTACAAAATTACGATTCATGAATCTTGGGTGAGGCAATATTAATTCCTCATCTTGGAAACAAAAATCTTCCCACCATAAAATATCTAAATCTAAACATCTAGATAGCCATTTCATATTATTAGGTGTCTTTTTTCTCCCAAAATTTTTTTCTAAATTTTTCAATTCTCTTAGGAGGAATTTTGCGTTATTTGTCGTTAGCTTTGGAAAAAACTTACTTTTTACTAAGAGAAGAGTATTTAAATAATTTGGTTGATCATCCTTAACTCCATGTGGACTTGTTTCATATATTGAGGACCAATAAAAAATTGTTTTTGAACATTCAATTTCTTTATCAAAAGATTTAGATTGATTTATCCAATTCTTGATAAGGTTCTCTATCTTTGGTTTGCAAATTATTAATGATTCGATAGGTTTACCAAAATTACTATCAATATTTGCTCCTAGAGATATACATAGTCCATTTTTGATATTAAGATTTGATAATTCCACCACAAAAAACTACGTTATTGGATAAATTCTATATCAGGTAATTTTAAAGTGATTTTGGAACAAAAGTTAAATGGGAAAGAAGACATAAAGGATTTAATGAAAAAGAAGGATTCGTTTAGAGCATTTCCATTGGCTGCGATTACAGGTCACAGCTTATTAAAATTATCTTTACTTTTAGCAGCTGTCGATCCTAGCTTAGGAGGAGTAATCATTGCAGGTGGTAGAGGTACCGGTAAGTCGGTATTGGCAAGAGGTTTGCATTCCTTAATCCCACCGATAGAAATAATAGATAATGAATTAATACTCGAGAAATTAACTGATAATAAGAGTTCTTTCAGACCAATAAGTAGAAATTTAGATCCAACTAAACCTGAGGAATGGGATAAAAATATTAATCAATTAATAGCGAAAATTATCGGTATTGATTACCTTAATCAAATTGAAAGTATTCCGAGCAAGGTTGTACAGGCTCCATTTATTCAAGTCCCAATTGGAATTACGGAAGACAGACTCGTTGGATCTATAGATGTTTCTGCCTCATTAAATACAGGCGAGCAAGTTTTTCAGCCAGGAGTTTTAGCAGAGGCTCATAGGGGTGTTTTGTATGTTGATGATATTAATTTATTGGATGACGGGATTGTAAATTTAATTCTTGAGGCTACTGGTAGAGAACAAAATAATATTGAAAGAGATGGATTAAGTCTTTCTCATCCTTGCAGATCACTTTTGATTGCAACTTATAATCCTGAAGAAGGTGCTTTAAGAGATCATGTATTAGATAGATTTGCAATTGTTCTTTCTGCGGATCAATCGATAGATAATAACCAAAGAGTTGAGATAACAAAATCTGTATTATCTCATGCTGAAAACAATATCAAGTTTTCAGAAAAATGGTCTGAAGAATCTGATAATTTATCCACCCAGTTAATTTTGGCTAGGCAATGGTTAAACGATGTAAAAATCACTAAAGAACAAATAACTTATTTAGTAAATGAAGCCCTTAGAGGTGGAGTCGAAGGACATAGGTCTGAATTGTTTGCGGTGAAAGTTGCCAAAGCAAATGCAGCCCTTAGAGGTGATGAGAATGTTAATTCTGATGATTTAAAGGTTGCAGTAAGGTTAGTAATTCTTCCAAGGTCTACGCAAATACCACCTCAGGATGATGATATTCAACCACCACCACCTGAGGATCAAAGCCCACCCCCACCTCAGTCAAATAATGAAGATTCTGAACCTGAATCTAACGAAGATGAGGATAATCAAGAAGAAGAACAAGATAACTCTGATGGGGAAGAAGATTCTACTCCTGATATTCCAGAAGAATTTATTCTTGATCCTGAATCATGCATGGTAGATCCTGATTTATTGCTTTTTTCCTCAGCAAAATCTAAAGCAGGTAATAGTGGAAGTAGATCAGTAATTCTAAGTCAAAGCAGAGGTAGATATGTCAGACCTTTAATTCCAAGAGGTAAAGTAAAAAGAATTGCTGTTGATGCAACTCTAAGAGCAGCAGCTCCATATCAGAAATCCAGAAGATTAAAGAATCCTAATAAAACTATAATTATTGAAGAAAATGACTTTAGGGCAAAGCTCCTTCAAAAAAAGGCAGGAGCTTTGGTTATTTTTTTAGTTGATGCTAGTGGTTCTATGGCACTTAATAGAATGCAAAGTGCTAAAGGTGCTGTCATTAGACTTTTGACTGAGGCTTATGAAAATAGAGATGAAGTAGCTCTCATACCATTTAGAGGTAATCAAGCAGAGGTTCTTTTGCCTCCAACAAGATCTATTACTGCAGCAAAAAAAAGGTTAGAGACTATGCCATGTGGAGGAGGTTCTCCTTTAGCTCATGGGTTAACTCAATCAGCAAAAGTAGCAAAAAATGCTCTTTCTACAGGAGATATAGGTCAGGTTATTGTTGTTGGAATAACTGATGGGAGGGGGAATGTCCCTTTAGGTACATCATTAGGTCAAGCAGAAGTTAATGAAAACGAAAATGTGGATTTAAAACAAGAAGTATTAGATATTGCCGCTAAATACCCCATGTTAGGAATAAAATTATTAATTATAGATACAGAAAGGAAATTTATAGCTAGTGGCTTTGGAAAAGAACTTGCAGAAGCTGCACAAGGGAAATATGTTCAATTGCCTAAAGCTACTGATAAGACAATTGCGGCTATGGCCTTAAATGCAATTAATGAATTTTAAAATTTTTATGGGTAAATCTCATTAAGGAATTTTGATAGTCCAATTGTTAAATCTCTTATAGATTTAGTTAATTCTTTATCTTTCATTAATTGTTCAAAATCATCACTCATTTTATCAAATTTGCCTGATATTGATTCTGCCGCTTCGATTGTTAATTTAATATCTTTAAGAGTTTCTTCGTCGTTCATAGTTGACAAAATATTGTTTAAATGACCTGCTGCTATGGTTACCTCTTTTATAAGAGGTTTAACTCTAATAATTTCTTGCTTTGACAAATAAATCAGTTCATCAAGATTTTCTTGTGTTTTATCAAATTGGTCTATTGAATTAACTACATTTTCAATTAAATTTTCTTGATTTGATTCTTTAAGTAGTTGATTTATCCTGTTAGTGATATTTGAAAGGCTCGATAGCTGCTTTCCAGTAATAGTGTCTCCTTGGCAAATAATTAATTTATTATCACATTTGTCTGATATGGCTTTTGGAGTATTCTTTGGAATTGTTTTTTCACTAGTTTCTAATGCAACTTGAACATCTCCCCCTAAAAATGAATTCGTAACAACTCTTGCGAATGCAGGTTTAGGCAGAATTATGTCTGGATTATTTAAAACAATTTTTGCTTTGATTGATTCATTAGTAAAAATAATATCCTCAATTGAACCTACTAAGATCCCTCTGTAAGTTACAGGAGATTTTTTTGATAAACCACTTGCGTTGTTAAATTCTGCAAAAAGATACCAATTTTTCGAGGATAGCTTTACACCTCTTAACCAGAATGAAAAAAATGTAAATACTAATAAACCGCCTAACAAGGAAAATCCTACTATCGAATCTCTTAAGCTTCTACGCATAATTTTTAAATGTCTTTTGGTTGCATTGGTCCTGCAAGGTTCCCATTTCTAAATTGAAAAACATAAGGATCATTACTTTCTTTAAATTCATCAATCGAACCAACCCATCTGAATTTACCTCCATAGAGCATAACAACTTTTTCTGAAGTCCTTTCTATAGTACTAAGAACATGACTCACAACAATAGATGATCCATTGGCTTTATTATTTGTATTATTAATCAAGTCTTCAATTCTTGATGAAGCAATAGGGTCAAGACCAGCAGTAGGTTCATCAAAAAGTAATAATGGTTGATTTTTTTTATCTAAATCTTGATCTGTAATCAATGCTCTTGCAAAACTTACTCTTTTTTGCATACCGCCACTTAATTCATTTGGCAGCTTTTTCTCAACATTAAATAATCCTACTTCTTCCAAACATTCTCTTACAATTTCTTGAATAAATTTCTTGGATAAATTTTTATTCTTTTGAAGTAGGAAGCCTACATTTTCTTCTATAGTTAAAGATCCTAATAAAGCAGGATTCTGAAAAACTAATCTTACATCTGGAGGGTTAGTTTGATCTAATCTCAAGTAAGTTTGTTTTTGTCCAAATATGCTTAATTCACCCGCAGTGGGTAAAAGCAAACCTGCCAAGATTTTTAATATTGTTGATTTCCCAGAACCTGAAGGGCCAACAATAGCTAATTTTTCTCCCTCATCAAGTTTGAAATTGATTTTATTTAGTACATTAAGTTCTCCCCAACTAATTGAGAGATTATTGGTTTCTATGACATGTTTTGTTTTTTTCAAAATGTATATAGAGCAATTTGTCTTTAAATACATATTGCCTACTTTTTAAAAATAAAAAAGGATGTATGTATTTGATTTATAATTAATGTATATATTTAAATCTTAAGAAATTTAAGAGGATTTTGATGCAGAAGAAGAAAAAAAGAATAAAGAGAACTTTATCTTATTTTAAAAAGTCGAATTTAGGTTTGATAAATAAAATTATAAGAATTCTAAGTTGGTTATTGCCAGGGTTAGTAATTAAAAGATGGATGATAACTTCTGCTATTGGATTATTAACTTCTTTATTAGGGATTGCAATCTGGACTAATTTAAGACCTCTCTATTGGTTAATAGAAGTCTTTTTCTCGATAATGAATGTGGTAACAAAAATTTTGCCTATTTCGGTTTTAGGACCATTAATACTTTTGTTTGGTCTTCTCTTGATTGGTATTGGGCAAAATAGAAGTATTAATTCTATACAAAAAGCTCTTGTTCCAGAAAAAAATACATTTTTAGTAGATGCATTAAGAGTAAAAAGTAAATTAAATAGAGGCCCAAATATTGTTGCTATTGGAGGAGGAACCGGCTTGTCAACATTATTGAAAGGCCTAAAAAACTATAGTAGTAACATAACTGCAATAGTTACAGTTTCAGATGATGGAGGTAGTAGCGGGGTTTTAAGAAAACAATTAGGAGTTCAACCACCTGGAGATATCAGGAATTGTTTGGCAGCCTTATCAAATGAAGAACCAATATTAACAAGATTGTTTCAATACAGATTTTCTGGAGGTAGTGGATTAGAGGGACATAGTTTTGGCAATTTGTTCTTATCTGCTTTAACAACAATTACGGGGAGTTTAGAAAAGGCGGTTAAGGCTTCCAGTAAAGTATTGGCAGTACAAGGGCAAGTATTTCCAGCAACAAATACAGATGTAATGCTTTGGGCAGAATTTGAAGACGGCGAGAAAATATTTGGTGAAAGTAAAATAAGCCAATCAAAAAAGGTGATTTCTAGGATTGGTTTTCTGCCCGAAAATCCATCGGCTCTTCCTAGTGCTCTTGAATCTATTAAAGAAGCAGACTTAATAATACTTGGTCCAGGAAGTCTTTATACTTCTTTGCTACCTAATTTACTGGTCCCTGAAATTGTGGATGCTCTTCTGAAAAGTGATGCTCCCAAAATTTACATAAGTAATTTGATGACTCAACCAGGGGAAACGGATAATCTTGACGTATATCAACACATCAAAGCAATAGAAAAGCAATTATCAAATTTTGGTGTAAAAAATCGAATATTTAATGCAATACTTTCTCAAATTCAATTTGAAAAGTCACCTCTTGTTGATTATTACCAAAGTAGAGGTGCTATGCCAGTGATTTGTAATAAAGAAGAATTAATTTCAGAAGGATATTACGTCTTGCAAGCCCCTCTTTATTCAAGAAAGATAACTCCAACACTTAGACATGATTCCCGAAGACTTGCAAGGGCAGTAATGTTTTTTAATAAAAAATTGAAGAAATTAAATTAATAAATTTATCTAATAGGCATCTTGCAATTCATAGAAGTCAGGTTGTATATAATCTTTTCTTAATGGCCATCCTCTCCAGTCTTCTGGCATTAAAAGTCTGGTTGGATTTGGATGATCAGCAAAATTGATTCCAAACATATCATAGGTTTCCCTTTCTTGCCAATCGCTTCCCTTGAAAATTTTATAAAGGCTAGGTACAGATAAATCTGAGTCTCTATTTAAAAAAACTTTTACTCTAATTTCTTTAATCTCTTCTATGTCTTTAATATCCCCAAGTGAGATTAGATGGTAAAAACTTACAAGAGATTTTCCTGGCCCTTCATCGTAACCTCCCTGACACTGAAGGTAATTGAATCCATATCCTTTTAAAGTAGATATTGCTTCGTACAATTTTTCTGGTGTTACTGAAAGTATCTCAACACCTATATGATCATTCCCTAAAGATTCGTTTGTAATTCCATCTTCAGAAAGCTGATTACTTACTATCCCATTTTGTTTTACAATTTTTTCTGAAGATTCAGGTGAAGTATTGTTTTCCATTATTTTATTTCTTTATCAACAGAGTTTGTTTCATATATATTTTCACTACTTTCTTCTATCTGTTTAAGGTTAGAAGATTCAATTAACTTTTCAGATTTTTTATTTAAATACTCACCAGTATTTTCTGAAAAAACAAGATTCATTTCATGATCTACAGTTAAATATCTATGAGTTTGTTCAGCTTTACTCCTCTCAAGAATACTCTCATTAGCAACTTTTTTTCTTAATTTTATAACAGCATCAAAAATAGCTTCTGGTCTAGGGGGACATCCAGGAAGGTACAAATCAACTGGGATTAATTTATCAACTCCTCTAACAGCTGTTGTTGAGTCTGCACTAAACATTCCTCCAGTTATCGTACAAGCTCCCATGGCAATGACATATTTTGGTTCTGGCATTTGCTCATATAGTCTTACTAGTGCTGGTGCCATTTTCATAGTGACTGTTCCAGCAACAATTAGTAAGTCTGCTTGTCTTGGGGAGCTTCTAGGTACCAAGCCGAATCTATCAAAGTCAAATCTAGACCCTATGAGTGCCGCAAATTCTATAAAACAGCATGCAGTTCCATATAAAAGTGGCCATAGACTACTTAATCTAGCCCAGTTGTGAAGGTCATCTAAACTTGTCATTATGATATTTTCGCTTAAGTCAGTCGTAACTTGGGGAGCACCGAGAGGATTACAAGTTTCTTCTCTAAGTTCTCTTATTGCTTTTGGTGAAAGTGAATTGTTCAATTTTTTAACTCCATTCTAAAGCTCCTTTTCTCCAGGCGTAGGCTAGTGCAATTACTAATATTGCAATAAATATCAGAGCTTCAATAAATGCTAGTAAACCTAGTTTATTGAATGCAACCGCCCAAGGATAGAGAAATACAGTCTCTACATCAAATATAACGAATACTAATGCAAACATGTAATATCTAATATTGAATTGAATCCAAGCTCCCCCGATAGGCTCCATCCCTGATTCGTAGGTAAGTTTTCTCTCGCCGGTTCTTCCTTTTGGAGAAACTATAAGGTTGGTAACTAAAGCTAAAATTGGAACTGCTGCTGCAATTATTAAAAAACCTAAAAAATATTCGTAGCCTGGTAATGAAAACATTTAAAAAATTGTTGGATAATTCGCTTAATTCAGTAAAATCTTTTAGAGTCTCTTAAGTTAAATACTAAACCGTGAGTGAAAACATTCAACCATCTTCTGAGGATAACCAAATAGTTGAAGATTTAGCAAAAGAAGGATCTTCTGAAAAACTTTTAGAGTCTAATGATAAAGAACTAATTACTAATTTAGAACAAAATAGATTCGAATGTAGAAGTTGTGGATATATTTATGATCCTAATGAAGGAAACAAGAAACTTAATATCCCTAAAAATACCTCTTTTTTAGCAATAGATGGAAACACTTTTGCTTGTCCAGTCTGTAGAGCAGGTAAAAATTTATATAAAGATATAGGCCCTAGAGAAAAACCTAGTGGTTTTGAAGAGAATTTAACTTATGGCTTTGGTTTCAATAGTTTGCCACCTGGTCAGAAAAATATTTTAATATTTGGTGGTTTAGCATTTGCAGCTGCATGTTTCCTTTCTTTGTACTCTTTGCATTAAAATATATTCATGAAAAAATTTTTAACTAGCATTCCAAATCTTCTTTTAACATTTACACTTTGCTTTATTTTAAGTAGTTGTTCTTCAACAGGTGTAAAAATGAGTGAGAGTAGTCCCTGGGAAACAATTCAATTTGAAGATCAGTCAAATGCATTAGATATAGATTTCATAGATAATAATCATGGATTTTTAGTTGGATCAAATAGGTTAATTATGGAATCTTATGATGGAGGTAAATCATGGGAAAAAAGATCGTTAGATATTGCTGCAGAGGAGAATTTCCGTTTACTTGATATAGATTTTAGGGGTTCTGAGGGGTGGTTGATAGGACAACCTTCTTTAGTTATGCATACTATTGATGAAGGCAAAAACTGGACTAGATTATCCCTTGGTAAGTTGCCTGGTCAGCCTTTTTTAGTTTCAACTATTGATGATGGGGTAGCTGAATTGGCAACAACTTCAGCTGCTATTTATGTAACCTCAAATAGTGGTGAAACATGGGAAGCAAAAGTATCAGACCCTTCAGAGCAGGGGGGTATTAGAGATTTAAGAAGAACTTCTAATGGAGATTATGTAAGTGTAAGTAGTCTTGGTAATTTTTTCTCTACGCTTGAAAATGAAAGTGATACTTGGATAGCTCATCAAAGAGCGAGTAGTAAGAGAGTACAAAGTATAGGATTTAATCCAAACGGTAATTTATGGATGTTATCTCGAGGAGCTGAAATAAGATTTAATGAGGATAGTGATGATTTAGAAAGTTGGACTAAACCAATAGTCCCAATACTAAATGGCTATAATTATCTAGATATGGGCTGGGACCCTGAAGGAAATATCTGGGCTGGAGGTGGTAATGGAACTTTAATTGTTAGTAAAGATGATGGTAAAACATGGGATTCTGATCCTGTCGCTTCAAATCTGCCAACTAACTACATAAAGATTCAATTCTTAGATAAAGAAGAATTAGATGCTAAAAAAGGCTTTATTCTGGGAGAAAGAGGTTATATCCTGAGGTGGAACGGCTAATTTTCATTAAAATGAAAAATAAAAAAAACATTAATTTTGTTGCAATTTAACAACTGTCTGTAACCAAGCTGTAAATTTCTTCACAAACTTAGGATTTTTCCTTGTAAGATCATAATGTAAATAATTGTGATTATGGCCGCAGGTTCAACGGGTGAACGCCCATTCTTTGAAATAATCACCAGTATCAGATACTGGATTATTCATGCAGTAACACTCCCAGCTATTTTTATAGCGGGCTTCCTATTTGTCTATACAGGTTTAGCCTACGATGCTTTTGGAACTCCACGTCCAGATAGTTATTTCCAGGCCTCTGAATCAAAAGCACCTGTTGTAACGCAAAGATATGATGCTAAATCTCAATTAGATTTAAGAACAAAATAATTATGTCAAATTCTCAAGCTCCAATGCAGGCTGTTGAAGTCCGCGTTTATCCTATCTTTACCATTCGTTGGCTCGCAGTTCATGCGCTGGCGATTCCTTCAGTCTTCTTCTTAGGTGCTATAGCAGCTATGCAATTTTTAAGATAAATTTATTAATTATGCAAGTAAACGAAAATCCGAATAAAGTTCCAGTAGAACTTAATCGTACAAGTCTTTATTTAGGCTTATTATCAGTATTTGTTTTAGGAATTTTATTTTCCAGTTACTTTTTCAACTAAATTAAAATTATGAGTAAATTAAAAGGCCCTGATGGAAGAATTCCAGATAGACTACCTGATGGTAGACCAGCTGTGGCATGGGAAAGAAGATGGACAGAAGGAACCCTTCCTCTTTGGCTAGTTGCTACGGCGGGAGGAATAGCTGTTATTTTCGTCTTAGGTATATTTTTCTACGGTTCATACCAAGGAGTAGGTGCAGGTTAAACCCTTTATTCCTTTTTAACTATTTAGTATCTAGTTCCAATAAGAATCTGTAAATATCTTTAGTTTTTCTTTTGTAGAATTAGGGATATTTTCTTTTTGACTTATTAAACCATCCTTTAAAGAAAAATGGGATTTGCTTTGAGGTCTCTTTATATCGATAACTTTAGCGATTTCAAAGACAATTTTGTTAGCAACTTCAGTATTTGCTCTGAGATTTTCCAAAACCATCTCTACTGATACTTCCTGATGAGTTTGATGCCAGCAATCATAATCAGTAACCATAGAAAGGGAAGAATAAGCCATCTCAGCTTCTTTAGCTAATCTTGCTTCAGTGTGATTAGTCATACCTATAATTGAACAACCCCAACTTCTATATAAATTAGATTCTGCTCTGGTAGAGAAGGCGGGCCCCTCCATTGCTAGATATGTTCCTCCTCTATGTAATTGTCTTCCTCCCGGGATATTTTCTTCGCTAACATTGCATAAAATTCCTGACAAGTTCATACAGAAAGGATCCCCCATAGTTACGTGAGCTACTGCTCCTTCATTAAAAAATGTTGCTGGTCTTTTATGTGTTCTATCAATAAATTGATCTGGAATAACAATATCAAGGGGCCTGATTTGTTCTTGAAGGGAGCCAACTGCTGATGGGGCGATTATCCACCTTACACCAATTGATCGGAGAGCCCAAATGTTAGCTTTGTATGGTATCTCTGTCGGATTCAGCTTATGTGTTCTACCGTGCCTCGCTATAAAAGCTATTTCTAAATTACCAGTTTTAAAGAGCCTAATTGAATCAGAAGGTTTACCATAAGGTGTATTGACCTCGATTTCTTCATGACATTCTATTTTGTCAATTGAATAGAAACCACTCCCACCAATTACTCCTAATCTTGATTCTTTAATGGGCAATAAATGCTGTTTATTCATTTTAATGAAATGACTATTAATCATCTAGTACTAATTGGAGGCGGACATACAAATGTTCTTTTGATGAGAAAATGGTTGATGTATCCGAAATTAATGCCAGAAATTCCTATCTCAATTATATCCAGAGATACTCAGTTAGTTTATTCGGCTATGTTCCCTTCTGTTATTTCCAAATCAATTTCTTTAGATAAAAGCTTAATTGATATTAGATCTTTAGCTAAAAAGTCAAAAGTAGCTTTCATAAAAGAAGAGGTAATAAATATTGATTTTCAGTTAAAAAAAATTTTTTTAAAAAATAGACCATCAATACGTTACTCAAAATTAGTACTTAATTATGGAAGTCAAACCAAAATTTCAGGAGAATTTGAAGATTTAGTCAATAATCAAATTGCTTTCCCAATTAAACCTTTTTTTAAGGCTTATGAGTTAATTAAAAACGAAGATAAGCATGATTCCGAAACTGAGCAATCTTTTGTAATTGTAGGAAGTGGACTCGCAGCAATTGAAGTTGCTTTTGCCTTGAGAAAAAGATGGAAAAATAGATCTTTAAAAATTCTATGTAAATTCAATAAAGTAAATGATAAAATCTTAAAAACT
>QBXG01000019.1:0-22648 GCA_003283445.1 Prochlorococcus sp. AG-321-D23
TATTAATCAATACAAGGGAAGAGGTCCCCCATAGTGTTGCTGTAAACATAGAAAAAATTAAGGAAATTAAAAGTGATAAGGGTAAAAATTTTACAGCTATTTTGGCTACAATTATTGTTGAGAGAACAAGTCAAAAGGGAATTCTTATTGGTAAAAAAGGTTCGATGTTAAAGACTATTGGTCAAACTGCAAGATCAAATATGAAGAAATTAATAAATGGTCCAGTTCACTTAGAGTTGTTTGTGAAAGTTGTGCCTAATTGGAGAAAAAAAGAATCAAAATTAATGGAGCTTGGTTATGAGGTTGATTATTAAATGAGTAATATTAATTTTGAAATAATTACTTTATTTCCCAAAGCTTTTGAAATAGTAAATAATCTTGGTGTCATAACAAAAGCTTTAGAGAAAAATCTGATTGATATCAACTTACATGATTTAAGAGAATTTGGAGAAGGTTCATACAGACAAGTAGATGATAAGCCTTATGGAGGAGGTTCAGGGATGGTTTTAAAACCGGAACCGATCTACAAAGCTCATGATTCAATAGAAAAATTACCAAAAAGTAAAACTCTATTAATGACTCCACAAGGTAAAGTCTTGAAGCAGCAGGATCTTTTAAGATGGTCTTCCTTGGATCAATTAATTATTATCTGTGGCCAGTATGAGGGATTTGATGAAAGGGTAAGATTCTTGGCTGATGAGGAAGTCTCAATAGGAGATTTTATACTTACAGGAGGTGAAATACCCGCCATAACTATAGTTAATGGATTGACTAGATTATTTCCAGAAACTCTGGGAGATCCAAATTCTTTAGTAGATGAAAGTCATAATTCCTCTTTATTAGAATATCCTCATTACACAAGACCCTTTGATTTTAAAGAAATGAAGGTCCCAGATATACTGGTTAGTGGAGACCATGAAGCCATTAAGTTATGGCGAAAAAATCAAATGTTAAAAAGAACAAGGAATAGAAGACCTGATTTAATTTCTAATGAGCCAAGTAATCTTATCTCAAAAAATAAAGAAAGAAACGTTGTTAAAGATGAATTAAAAGAGGATGACTTAAAAAAAGAAAATTAGTTTTAGATACTCATAATTATTTGTGAAAAAATGCATATACAAGTTAAATTTTTCTTTATCACAAAATAAAATCAGAATAAATTTAGTTCTTCATATGCTTAATTAACCCTATTATTTTGTTTGTAAACAAAATCTTTTTAAAAAATTATTGAGAATTTTAATTTCTATCTGTATTGGGTAACTTTAATCTAAATCCTGAAATTTAGGGAGGATTTTAAAGTTAAAAACATTTAAAAATTGAATATTCAATTTAAAAAAGAAGAGATTTAAACAGTGCTATTATTTTATAACTTATCAAAAATTAATATCTTGGTATTTAATAATTTCAAAAAAGATTTTTTTGTATTTTCTTATGCATCCGTTTATTGGCTTTGTAATTATTTTGATTTTATAAGAAAGATTTTGAGATTAATAAATATATTAAAATCGAAAAACAAGAAAAAAAAATATAATCCAGTAAATTTAAGAAGAAAAGAAAATTTTGATATAGTCAAGAATATTGTTAATAAAAGTAAATCTGTTAAACCATTAAATTTACTAGAAATTGGAGCTGGTAAGACATTAATAGACCCTATTAAAAGATCTCAAATTGGAAATTTGAATCAATATGTAATAGATATAGAAAATCAGCTTTCTTATAAGGAAGTTATTTATAATTTGAAAAAGTACAGAAAAGATAAGGATACCTCTTCCTTGAATAAAAAAAATCTCAAGAGTTTTCTAGAGCATATCGGAATATTTTATTTAGTATCACAAAAATTTGAAGATCTTGTTCCAATACTTCCAGAAATAAATATTTTTTACTCCATAAATACATTTGAACATATACCATCGGAAGATATAAAAAAAATATTTCAAAACTTTAAATTGATGAGATCAAAAGATGCAATTTCACTTCACCTCATAGATTTTTCAGATCATTATTCATCGATTCCGGGCGTTTCAGAATGGAATTTCTATAGATATGGAAATTTATCGTGGAAATTTTTAAATCCTCCTTATTTCTACCAAAATAGATTACGACATAATGATTATCTGAGAATATTCAAATCATATGGTTTAGAAATTGATCCACTTCTCACAAGGAAATTTTATAGTAATGATACATTAAACATTAAAACATTAAATAAAGAGATAACTGATTCCTACTCTTTTAAGGATTTAAAAAATACCGCAACTAGATTTATTCTAAGGTAATTTAAGTTTTTATTATTTTTTTAAATGTTATTGTTTAATTTTCAATCTAATAACTTAATAAATTAAAGTTTATAATTTATTTTATTAAATTATGTTTTCTCTAAGTTCTTTTGAACTTGACATAAAGTAAATAATTTTTTTGTTTGGGTATTTAATTAAATAGTTAAATTCCAAAATTATTAATTAAATTAGTTTTTATTTAAAAATCGACAAAATAACAAAAAGAATTTTTTTATTTGACTCTTTTTATTGGTAAAATAATAAATTAGAGTTAAAGGCTAATCCATTTTTGCAGAACATTAATTTGGAATTACGGCTTTATTACAGATTAAATTTACATGCTCTATCGCAAATGTTATGAGTTTACCTATGCCAAAACTTCGTATTGGTAATGGTTATGACATCCATAGGTTAGTCAAGGAAAGAGATCTAATCCTTGGAGGTGTTAAATTAAATCACCCTGATAATTTAGGACTCGATGGTCATAGTGATGCTGACGTTCTTAGTCACTCAATAATGGATGCACTATTAGGAGCTCTATCTCTTGGAGATATTGGGAAATATTTCCCTCCATCTGATCAGAAATGGAAAAATGCTGATAGTTTATTTTTATTATCTAAAGTTATTGAATTAATTAGAAACGAAGGTTGGGAAGTGAATAATATTGATAGTGTTATCGTGGCTGAAAGACCAAAAATTAAACCCCATGTGGAACTAATGAAGAATAATATTTCTAATACCTTGCAAATTAATAGTAGTTTTATAGGGATAAAGGCGACCACAAACGAAAAATTGGGACCTGAGGGCAGAGAGGAAGGAATAAGTTGTCATTCTGTAGTATTACTTGAGAAAAAACAATGAAAATAAACTGGATCATTAAAGAAAAAATAAAAAAACTTTCTTTTTTATTTATTTGTCTATTCTTTTTTCTTTTTCAAATCAATTCTCCAATCCTTAACGCTCTTCCCATGGATACATATCAAAGTGGACCTGTCACAGAAGAATTAAGACTTAAGATTCCTTCTGAGTTTAAAAAAGTATGGCTTCAGGCTGAAAAAGAAGTTTGGGAGCCTTGGTTATCTATTCAAGATGGTTTTTTAGGTAGACAAATATTCTGGGATAAAGAAAAGGAAGAAGCTTTAATATTGGTAAATTGGGAAAATAAAAAACTATGGAAAAGTATATCAATGAACGAAGTAAATGAGGTGCAAGAAAAATTCGAAGAAAACGTAAAAACATCTTTGAATAAAAATGTTAATCCTTTTAAATTAATTTATGAAGGAGAGTTAGTTAAACAAGGATGAATTTAGATATTAGGTTTGACTTTCAGAGAAGAGAAAGAATTGGACTTATTGAAGCGATTTGGGGTGCAGATAAAAGTATAGATCAACTAAAGAGAGTGTCTAAAGAAATCTTAGAAAAAAAAGAAGTAGTTTTTATTACGCGTATTGATAAAGAAAAAGCTGCGCATTTATTAGAAATCTTTAAGGAGGGGAGATTTATTGAAGAAGCAAATTGCTTTATAATTGGTGAAAATTTATATAAATTCTCGACAAATAAAAAAGTAGCAATAATCTCAGGAGGCTCTAGTGATTTAGCAGTAACACTTGAAGCTAAATTATCTCTAGAAATTTATGGAGTTAGCTGTCAAACTTTTATAGATGTAGGAGTAGCAGGACTTCATCGTTTATTCAGTGAAATAGAGGAAATTAATAAATACGATGTTCTTATAGTTTGTGCGGGAATGGAAGGAGCTCTCGCAACTGTTATTGGAGGATTATTACCTCAACCTATAATTGCGGTGCCGGTTTCCGTAGGGTATGGAGTTAGTAAGAATGGAGAAACTGCTTTAAATAGTATGTTATCAAGTTGTGCACCTGGGATTTCGGTTATGAATATAGACAATGGTTATGGAGCGGCAATGGCTGCGCTAAGAATTATAAAAAGGATTTGCTAAAGGTTAATTATGTTTTTCGATTTCTAATAAATTCTCTATCCATAAATTTAGTTGTTTAGAAAGTATTCCTTCTTCCCGCATTTTTATAGCCTTCATAAGAACACTCGAATTAACCCACTCTGGATATCTTTTGGTCATTTATTTAATCTACAGTAATTATAATTTGATATAAATTTTTCTAAAAACAAGCTCTTAGTAACAAAATTAATTTATTATGTTCGATTTTGTACCTAATCTTGATAATTCTGAAGAAGTATCATCACCTTCTACATTTTTTAATCTTTCGATTAATTCGGATAAATCTTTTTGAGCTAATTCACCATTCGGTTCCCATTTCAAAGATCTTGAATTTTGACTTAGGTTTTCTTTCATTTTCTCATTTAGGTATTAAAAATATAAAATGAAAAATTTAAAAATTGGGTTATTGTTTCATGCTTAACGTTAAAAAAATATGAAGATTTCCGAATTTCTACTATTTAGTAAATTATCCGCCTCCAACAATAGATACGATTTCTAACTTATCGCCTTCTTTAAGTATTTCACTATCCCATTTTTTTGAGTTAATAATTAAGTCATTTACTTCAACTACAACAGTATTTTGCTTATATCCTAGGAATTCTAAAGTGCTCGAAAGTAAAGCCTTTTCATTTTCTAGTTCTATTTTTTTTTCTTTACCGTTAACACTAATTTTCATGGAATAATTCTTTTATAATAATCATAGCTTCTTCTTTTGGATCTTCTGAATTAAGCAGCCCAGAAACTATTGCAACCTTACTAATTCCATGATTTTTTAGAGAAGAGATATTTAATTTATTAATTCCTCCTATTGCAAAACAAGGAATATTTAGATCTTTTGTTAAGGCCTTAATTTTCTCTTCACCGAGAGGTTCTTTATTTTTCTTTGTCAAGGTTGGAAAAACAGGCCCGACTCCTATGTAATCGCATCCATCTTTTACAGCCTTATTGATATCAGTTGAATTGTTGGCTGAAACTCCAATGATTTTTGAGGCACCAAGTAATTTTCTTACTGTTTTTATATCGAGATCGTCTTGACCAAGATGAACACCATCTGCCTTTGATGCCAATGCTATATCTACTCTGTCATTAACAATGAATAAAGAATTATATTTTTTACATAAGTTATTTATTTCAATTGCCTCTTTGAGATGGTCTTTATCATTACCTTCTTTAAATCGATGCTGAATTATTTTTACCCCTCCTAACAATATTTTTTCAATTATTTCTAATAAGTTTTCTCTTGGGTCTGTTATCGAATATAAATTGTTTTTACTAATTATTGATTGTGCTTTCTTACGAGTATTGAAATTTAATATTTCAATTTCTAAAGTGTAAATTTCATATCTAATCTCGGAAGCTATTTTAGAAAGTTTACTATTATGAATCCTTGAAAATTCTTCAATAACTCGTAGCGCTTCTTGAACTCTTGCAGAATTAGAGCTTATTATTTTAGAGGAATTATTCCTGTTGATTTGTTCAACATGAGATAATCCTTTGCATTTATCTTCAATATGGTTTCTTGATAATTTATAAATTTCTAAATGATTTTTACCTAATATTTGTCGGAAGTTTTTTAGTCTTATAACAAAATCTTCATTACCCAAGCCAAATCTGGCCCAGTCCTCCAAAACCCTCAGACCTTCTCTCGCTCTATCTAAATTAGCGTCAATAATTTGAGATATTCTTAAATCTTCAGGTTGAATTATGTTTGGGTTTTTCATATAGAAATTTATTTATTTTGCTTACAAAGAATTTTTAAAGCATTTTCTCTGTCTTTTGTAATTTGATTAGAGAGTTGATCAATATTTTGAAACTTGATTTGAGATCTTAGCTTCTCAATAGGTTCTACTGATAAATTTAGCCCATATAGGTTGATATCTTTATTAATTAAATGAACTTCAACAGCAGATGGCAAGAGAGGATCAATAGTTGGTTGAGAACCAAGATTCATAACAGAGGCAATTTTATTAGAAGAATTATTGATCGTAGACCATGCTGCATAGACTCCTTCACCAGGTAAAAATTTTCTTCCATCTATTTCAAGATTTGCTGTAGGAAATCCTAGGCTCTTCCCAATACCTTTTCCTTCAACTACTTTTCCTTTAAAACTGTATGGCCTATTAAGTATTTTAAAAGCATTCTTTAAATCACTTTTTTGTAATAAATCTCTTACTCTGCTGCTGCTAATTCTTCCTTCCTTATCCTCTAAAATTGAAATGATTTTTAGTTTTATATCCAAATCTTTAGTGGCAAGTTTAATTGTATTAATATCTCCACTTCTTTTAAAGCCAAATCTAAAATTAGCCCCTACTGAAATACTTTTTGCTTGTAATTGATTGATTAAAATATTTTTAATAAAGTTCTCAGCACTTAATTTAGAAAGATTCTTATCAAAGGGAATTAGAACCAATTGTTCTATGCCAAGATCTTCAAGGATAGGGAGCTTTTCCTCTGGTAGATCAAGTCTAAGACGAGTTTCTTTATAGAGCACTTCTCTTGGATGTGGCCAAAAGCTTGCGATTGTAGGTGTGTAATCATTTTCTTTGACAACACTCTCTATTAATTTTCTATGACCCGCGTGCAGACCATCAAAACTACCAATAGCGATTGAGGTAGGCTTCTTAACTTCAGATGGTGATATTAAAGAGATCACAAGATAACGTGCAATTTTATGATTTTGATGGCAAATTTGAATAGATCATAGTTATTCAATCAAATGAATGCCTGACAAAATTGATTTTCAGTCGCTTTCATTTGGAATGCGGCGCATTGGGTGGATACGCTTTTGGATTCAATCCATTTTAGGTGTTGTAGTAACAGCTGTTTTGCTTTTTTCAAATGTTGTAAATAAAAGCGAAGGACAACTGAGTTTGACTCCGGGTCTATCACTAACAACAATTTCTTTGATTTTACTCCTTTTTAGTTTGTGGCAAGGTTGGTTAATAGTCAGAACTGGCAGAGCAATTGCAAGTAATGCTAGACCCTCTAGAGGGCAAACAAGCAAATTAATAAAAAGAGGCTTAATAAATGATTTGTTAGGAATTTTGTTTGGCTTAATTGGATATCAAGCACTTATGGGTGCACTTTTTATACAGGCTTCCTCTCAAACAACTGGTCAACTTATTACGGCGTCATCTGATATTCCTATTACTGGTCTTGAGATTTTATCAGTACTAAGTAATACACAAGTTATCGCCGCTCATTTCTTTGGACTTTGCTTCTCTTTATGGTTGCTAAGAAGCATTTATAAATGAAGTATTGATTTTTGGCAACACGTCTAAACTTCCTCTCCAAAACAAGTCTGGTTCTACTGGTGTAAGAGAAATTTTATTTTCTTGTATTTGAGAGACATCACTAGGCCAATTCTTGGGGCCATCACCTTTTGATTTAAGATCTAAAACAGCCTCACCTGCTAACCAATAATAATCATCGCCTCTTGGATCTTCCCTTTTAGAAAATTGGTTTTTATATTTTCGGATTGATAATCTTGTCCAGGATAATTCCTTTATTTTATTTCTTTCACAAGGGGGTATGTTCAAGTTCAAAAGAAGAGACTTTGGCCAATTATCCTTTATTGCTTGTTCAGCAATATTCATTGCAATTTCACTAGCAAATTCAAAATTTTTCCATTTAAAACTCGCAACACTTATTGCCATTGATGGAACATTTTCTAAAGTACCTTCCATGGCTGCAGCTACTGTTCCAGAACAAAAAATGTCTGTTCCTAAATTTGGACCATGATTTATTCCAGAAAGAACTAGGTCAGGTTTTTTATCTAATAATTCTGATAGTGCGAGTTTAACGCAATCAGCAGGGGTCCCTGAACAACCCCAAGCTTTAATACCTTTATCAAATAATTCATCTGCTCTTTCAACTCTCAAAGGTGACTGCAAAGTGAGGCCATGACCAGTCGCCGATCTTTCTTGGTCCGGACATACTACTGTTACTTTATGCCCTTTTCTTAATGCAGATTTGGCTAGAGCTCTTATTCCCTCAGCAAAAACCCCATCGTCATTACTTATTAAAATATTTAATGATTCCATTAATCAATACATTTTATTATGGACAATATTTAAGTAAGATAAAACTATATCTATTTTTACTATATCAGTGAGTCAAATTGAATCATTAAGCCAAATTGAGGGCAAATTAAATAATCTCTCCCTCCTAGCGAATGAAAATATAAAAAATGCGAAAAGTGATTCTGAATTGGACCAATTAAGAGTCTCTTTGTTAGGAAAAAAAGGAGAATTATCAATAATATTGAAAACTATGGGCAAATTATCTTCTGTTGATAGACCAATTATTGGACAGAAGGCAAATTTGATAAAGATAAACTTGCAAGATTTAATAACTGAAAGAAAAAATCAACTTATTAGTGAAGCCATTGAAAAACAAATCGAAGATGAAAAAATTGATGTTACAATTCCATCCACAGGGACTCTCCCTGGGAATAAGCACCCCTTAATTTCAACTCAAGATGAGATCATAGATATTTTTTGCGGATTAGGATACTCAGTAGAGAATGGCCCAGAGATAGAGAGTGATTTTTATAATTTTGAGTCACTTAACATACCTAAAAATCATCCAGCTCGAGATATGCAAGATACTTTTTATTTAGATGAAAATCGTCTACTTAGAACTCACACATCACCTGTTCAGATTAGATATCTTGAAAATAATCCACCTCCAGTAAGAATTATTGCTCCAGGAAGAGTTTACAGAAGAGATGCTGTAGACGCTACTCACTCACCTGTTTTTAATCAAGTGGAGGTTTTATGTATCGATCAAGATATAAACTTTAGTCATTTAAGAGGAACTGTGCTGACTTTTTTAAAAACTTTTTTTGGAGATATTCCTGTAAGATTTAGAGCTAGTTATTTTCCTTTTACTGAACCTTCTGCAGAAGTTGATGTTCAATGGAAAGGTAAATGGTTAGAAGTAATGGGTTGTGGAATGGTAGATCCAAAGGTTCTTGAAAAATTAGGAATTGATTCTGAGAAATGGACTGGATTTGCAGCCGGATTAGGTGTAGAGAGATTCTGTATGGTGAGACATCAGATTGATGATATAAGAAGGTTCTATACTAATGATCTCAGATTCTTAAAGCAGTTTTGATATGATTAGTATTTTAAATTAGGTTTCTTTATCAAATTAGTTTAAAATACTATTAGTTTTAAATTTATCGATTGGTACGTAAAGCTGGACTAATCGTCAATGATGGTAAAGAACTGGCTGTTCAAACTGCAATTTCCGTTCAAAAAAAATTGGAAAAATCCAATTATGAAGTTGTAAGAGTAAGTAGTTCTGGAGGTATGGTTGGCTTTGCCAATCCTGATCAACACGTGCGTCCATTAGGATATTCGAATTGTGTGCCAGAAGGGTTCGATTCCTCTATGGAGTTTGCGATTGTTCTTGGTGGAGATGGAACAGTACTTTCTGCTGCTCGACAGACAGCTCCTGCAAAAATTCCAATCCTTACAATAAACACTGGGCATTTAGGTTTTCTTGCGGAAGCATATCTTTCAAATTTAGAGGAAGCAATTGATAAACTTATTATCGGTAAATGGGATATAGAAGAAAGAAAAAGTTTAATTATTAGCGTAATGAGAAATGAGCAAAGAAGATGGGAATCTCTTTGTTTGAATGAAATGGCCCTTCATAGAGAACCTCTGACGAGTATGTGTCATTTTGAAATTTCCATAGGAAGACATGCTCCTGTCGATATATCTGCAGATGGGGTCATCCTTTCTACTCCAACTGGCTCAACAGCTTATTCTTTAAGCGCCGGGGGGCCTGTTATTACACCCGATTGCCCAGTAGTGCAATTAACTCCAATCGCTCCCCATTCATTAGCTTCAAGGGCTTTGGTTTTCAATGATTCGGAACCAGTTACTGTTTTCCCTGCTACTCCTGAAAGGTTAGTTATGGTGGTTGATGGAAATGCAGGTTGTTATGTTTGGCCTGAAGATAGGGTTCTAATTAGAAAAAGTAAACATTCGGTTAAGTTTATAAGACTTGAGGATCATGAGTTTTTTCAGGTATTAAGAAATAAATTAGGTTGGGGCTTACCTCATGTTGGTAAACCTAATAAGTAATCTAAAGTTAAGATAGTTTTCTTCCTCTAAGCAAAAATACAGGATTATTTGGATCCATTCTTATTCCTTCTGAAATACTTAAGCTTTTATAAGTCTGAATAAGATTTAAATTCACTTCGAAATTATTTCCTTTTAAGGTATCTCTTAGATCTTTAATGGTTTGGATATCGATTAAAGGAATAGCAACAATATCTCCATAGTTCATATGTTTAGACAATTCATTGATAATTCGAAGCTTAGTCTTTTTATCACAGCCACCAATAATTATTCTCTTAGCCTCTCTCAAAGAATTAATACTATTGGAATTAAATAAATTATTTATATCTTCTTCAAAAATATCTTTAGGGGCAACTCCTAATCTTCTTGCATTTTCTAAGATTAACTTTTTTGAGCCTATTCTTTTATCAATACAAAATAATTTTAAATTAGGCCTTAATTTTAATGCTTCTAAACCAATGGAGCCGCAACCTGCTCCAATATCCCAAATTGTGCCATTTTCTGGTAACTCTAAATCAGCCAAAATTTGAATTCTAACTTCCCTTTTTGTTAATAAATTGGGTCTGTCTTCAAAAGTTTTAAAAGTATCATCTTTAAATCCAAATAAATGATTTGCTTTCCCTTGAAGATCTTTTTCTCTTTTCAATAAAACAGCAATATTCAAGTTAGAAATATCCGATGGTAATTTTTCTTTTGGGTTAAATTTTCTAATCTTTTCATTTGCAAAACCTATTTCCTCACAGATCCAAAGTTCGTAAAGATTATTTAGATTTAACTCTAATAAATTATTTTGAATTATTTCTAAACCGTTGTTATTTGAATCTGTAATTATCACTAAACTAGGTGGTTTTGATTTTAGGGCCTCAATCAATTTAGTTGAATCTCTTCCATGAATACTCACATATATAGCTTCTTGCCAAGATATTTTTAGTTTGCTAAATGCAAGTTGAGCACATGTATTTGATGGATAAAAACTTAATTCTTCTTTTGAAAAGTTTTCTAGAAGTATTCTTCCAATACCAAACCAAAGAGGATCACCCCTAGAAAATAAAATTACGTCGGTTTTTTGAGATTTAAGCCAATTAATTAGTTTATTGTCACTTCTGCTAGTGAAAAATAATTTTTCTTTTTTTGTATTACTTTGGTCCCATAATTTAATATCTTCAAAATATGGATCTGGAACTGCAATATTTTCTGTTTTTATAAATAATTTTTGTAATTTCAAAGGTAACTCTTTAAATTCAAAAGAATTAATTCCTATTACATGAATTTTTCTTTTTATCTGAGTCATAAATATTTAAAAGGAATAATATTATTTATTTGTATGTTTTATTAATTTATCCTAGTATTTATAAAATAATAACTATAAATTACTTGTCAGACAGGAGAAAGCGTTTACACGAAATATTGTTAACTCTAATTAACAAAGAAAGTAATTTTGAGTTAATAGAGGAGGACTCTGGTGATTTAACAACGAATTTTTCTGATAAAGATACTGCGAATTTATCCCGAGTTATAGAAAAAAATCGTAAAATCATAAAAAGATATCAAGCTCTTGTTAGAACAGCAGTTACTCTGGACACCCTTATGGATTCTGAAAATGATGAAAATTTCAAGATTAAATAAAAATATTTTTTTCAAGGGATTACTACCTTTTGCTATATTAATTTCTCTTGTTTTTAACCCACTTAAGGCTTTTGCAGAAATTGCTGAAACAGAAATCAATGGAGAGTTAATAAATGCTAGTAGTGAGTTTCTTAGAGATCTGGATTTTGAAACATGGCAATTAGTTGCTTATAAGTCGCCATTTTTAGAAGATAAATTGATCTTAAGGGTAATTGGATATCCTGGAAATCTTAGGATTGATCATCCAACGAATTTACAAGTAGATTCTGGTAGAAAACAGTGGTTCTTAAATGATAAAACACTACTAAATTCTGAATTAGCTAACGATGGAAGACAAGCTGCTGCAGAATTTGATTTGAATGAACTAATAAATAATATTGATAAAAATAGACCATTAAGGTTATCTTTATCAGGTGTTTTTTCAGAGTTACCGGTTCCTCCTTTCGTAGTTAAAGAATGGAGATCATTAGATTAATAATTTATTCAATAGATAGATGATTAATAGCCATATAAGTGATATCAAATGGATGAAGAGAGCTATTTATTTGGCTTCTTTAGGTAAAGGAAGAACAAGTCCTAATCCAATGGTTGGAGCTGTAATCTTGGATAAAAATGGAAATCTGATCTCAGAAGGATTCCATTCAAAATCAGGAATGCCTCATGCAGAGGCAATGGCTTTCAATAATTTAAAAAAAGATGCAAGAGATGGGACAATATATGTGAATCTGGAACCTTGTTGTCATCAAGGTAAAACGCCTCCATGTGTTGATAGAGTAATTTCTTCTGGAATAAAAAAAGTGTTTGTTTCTATTGAGGATCCCGACAAAAGAGTATCAGGGAAAGGTATCAAATTACTTAAAGATGCTGGGATTAAAGTTCATTTAGGATTATGTGAGAAAGAATCTCAAGAACTAAATAAGTCTTTTATTCATAGGAATATTACCGATAACGCTTTTGGTGTTATGAAATGGGCAATGAGTATGGATGGAAGGGTTGGCCTGAAAAATGGTAAAAGTAAATGGATTACAAATAAAGATTCAAGATCATTAGTTCACTCTTTTAGATCTTGCTTTGACGCAATAGTTATTGGAGGTAATACATTAAGAAAAGATAATCCTCTACTAACTTCTCGAGGTCTAAGAAAGCCTGAACCTTTAAGAGTAGTGTTTACAAAAACTTTAGATCTGCCAAAAAAATCCAAATTGTGGGATTGTAAATTAGCTAGGACACTTGTTGTATATGATGCATCTACTGCTGATGAGAAATTTCTAAAGAGAATCCCTGAGGGTGTAGAGATTGAAAAATTATCTTCTGATAATCCTATATTGCTTTCAAATTTACTAGCAAAAAAAGGTTGTAATAATGTTTTCTGGGAATGTGGGCCTAGGTTAGCAACGTCAGCTATGAAAGCAGGTTGTATTCAAGAACTAATGACTTTTATTGCACCAAAGATTTTAGGAGGAGTAAGTAGTATGAATCCTTTCTCTGATTTTGAATTTACAGATATGGATGAAGTTTTTAATTTAAATGAACCTAAAATTAGTTTTATCGGTGATGATATTTTTGTGAAGAGCACTACCTAATTGATTTGGAAGTGGTATTAAATTAAATTACCGTTCGGTTCTTACCCAAAAAAAGTTATACAGGTACAGAACTAGTTCGTTTAGTTTATAATAAACCCACAATCGATATAAATTATGCCAATAAGACAAGATGATAATCAACCTAACAGAAGGTTTGGGATATTAAATATTATTTTAATTGGTGTAGGAGCATTACTATTATTTAGCAGCTTATTCCCTAATCAAAATATGCAAATCCCAAGAGTTCCTTACTCTTTGTTTATTGATCAGGTTAATGATGGTGAAGTTAAGAGAGCCTATATTACACAAGAGCAAATTAGATATGAGTTAAATGGAGCAGAAGAAGGAGCACCTTCAGTGCTAGCTACGACTCCAATTTTTGATATGGACCTCCCGCAAAGACTTGAAAGTAAAGGGGTTGAATTCGCGGCAGCTCCACCTAAAAAACCAAATTTCTTCTCGACTGTTCTTAGCTGGGTAGTCCCACCTTTGATTTTTATTTTAGTACTTCAATTTTTTGCTAGAAGGAGTATGGGTGGAGGAGGCGCTCAAGGAGCATTGAGTTTCACAAAAAGTAAGGCTAAAGTTTATGTCCCTGATGATGAATCAAAGGTAACTTTCGATGATGTTGCAGGTGTCGATGAGGCGAAGGATGAATTAACAGAAATAGTAGACTTTTTAAAGAAACCCGAAAGATATACCGATATTGGTGCAAGGATACCTAAAGGTGTTCTTTTAGTTGGCCCTCCTGGAACAGGAAAAACACTTCTTTCTAAGGCAGTAGCTGGAGAAGCAGAAGTTCCTTTCTTCATTATTTCAGGTTCTGAGTTTGTTGAGCTTTTTGTAGGGGCTGGTGCCGCAAGGGTGAGAGATTTGTTTGAACAAGCTAAGAAAAAAGCTCCTTGCATTATTTTTATTGATGAACTTGACGCTATTGGAAAAAGTCGTTCTGGTTCAATGGGTGTTGTTGGCGGTAATGATGAAAGAGAGCAAACATTAAATCAGTTACTTACAGAAATGGATGGTTTTGCCTCAGCAGACAAACCTGTGATAGTTCTAGCTGCAACAAACCAGCCAGAAGTTCTTGATGCCGCATTATTAAGACCTGGTAGATTTGATAGGCAAGTTTTAGTTGATAGACCTGATTTGTCTGGTAGGAAAACAATTCTAGAAATCTATACCAAAAAAGTAAAATTAGCAGAATCAATTGATTTAGATTCAATTGCACAAGCTACAAGTGGATTTGCAGGTGCTGATTTAGCAAACATGGTGAATGAAGCTGCTTTGTTAGCTGCTAGGGCCAAAAGAAAAAGTGTGGAACAACAGGATTTGAGTGAAGCTATTGAGAGGGTTGTTGCTGGTCTAGAGAAAAAAAGTAGAGTTCTTCAAGATGATGAAAAGAAAGTTGTTGCTTATCATGAAGTTGGTCATGCAATCGTTGGTCATCTAATGCCCGGTGGGTCAAAAGTAGCAAAAATTTCAATTGTGCCAAGAGGTATGAGTGCTTTGGGGTATACACTTCAATTACCTACTGAAGAAAGATTTCTTAATTCTAAAGATGAATTAAAAGGTCAAATAGCAACACTTTTAGGGGGTAGATCCGCTGAAGAAGTTGTTTTTGGGAAAATTACTACAGGAGCTTCAAATGATCTTCAAAGAGCGACAGATATAGCTGAGCAAATGGTAGGTACTTTCGGTATGAGCGATATCCTTGGTCCACTTGCTTATGATAAACAAGGTGGAGGACAATTCTTGGGAAATGGTAATAATCCTAGAAGATCCGTCAGTGATGCTACAGCTCAAGCTATAGACAAAGAAGTCAGAGACCTAGTTGATGACGCTCATGAAACAGCATTAAATATTTTAAGAAATAATTTGCCCTTACTTGAATCAATTTCTCAAAAAATACTTCAAGAAGAAGTTATCGAAGGTGAAGATCTCAAAAATCTGCTTGCGGAAACTAAAATGCCTGCGTAGTAGAATCTAAAAATAAATAAAGTTATTGATGCTGGAACCAAATAAGCTTGCTAAAAAAAACTTTTTATCAAGCTCGGATATGTCTACTGATGAAGTAATTCAAATACTAGAACTTGCAAAAAATTTTAAAAATAAAGAACTTGATATTAAATTAAAAGATAAAGTTTTAGGTTTGATTTTTGATAAGTCATCTACTCGTACAAGAGTAAGTTTTCAAGTTGCGATGTCAAGGCTTGGTGGTACTACTATCGACCTTAACCCTACAACATCACAAATAGGAAGAGGTGAACCAATTAAAGATACTGCAAGAGTTCTAAGCAGGTACTGCGATGTGATTGCGATTAGAACTTTTGACCATTCAAATTTGGAAGAATATTCAAAGTGGTCCACAAAGCCAATTATTAATGCTCTTACCGATTTAGAACATCCATGTCAGGCTTTAGCTGATTTTTTAACAATATATGAGGAATTTCATGATTTTAAAGATATTGTTTTGACATTTATAGGTGATGGTAATAATGTCGCAAATTCTCTTATTTTATGCGGAGCATTATTAGGAGTAGAAGTTAGAATTGCATGTCCTAAAGGTTATGAACCCAACCCTTTGATTATCAATAAAGCATATGAAATTTATAAAAATAAGAATTTATTGAAAATCACTAATGATCCTAATACTGCTGTTCTGGGAGCAAATGTACTTTATACTGATGTTTGGTCATCTATGGGAGAAGAAAATCAAAAGGTCGAAAAAGATAAAGTTTTTAAAGGATTCACTATTGATAATGATTTAGTAAGCAAGGCTGATAAAGAAGCAATTATTCTTCATTGCCTTCCTGCGTACAGATCTAAAGAAATAACTGATGAAGTGTTTGAAAGTAAAGAAAATAGAATATTTGATCAAGCAGAAAATAGGTTGCATGCTCAACAAGCACTTTTATCATGTCTTCTCCACTAAGAAAACTTGCAAACTAATTTATAAAAGGGTACAAATGTATTAGAGTACATTTGTTTTATGGAAACTTCTACAGAGGATAATCTTACCCAGGCTCAAAACGAGCTTTATGGATGGATAAAAGATTATATGAAAAATTTTCAACATAGCCCATCCATCAGACAGATGATGCAAGCTATGGGATTAAAGTCTCCTGCTCCAATTCAAAGTCGATTAAAGCATTTGCAAGAAAAGGGATACATCTCATGGCAAGAAGGTAAAGCTAGAACAATGCAAATAGTTGACGAAGTTTTTGAAGGAGTACCAATTATGGGTTCAGTCGCAGCTGGAGGCTTAATTGAAACTTATTCTGATGTTCAAGAGAATTTAGATATTTCTGATGTTTTGAAAAAGAAAAATGTTTTTGCTCTCACAGTTAATGGAGATTCAATGATAGATGCATGTATTGCAGATGGAGATATGGTTTTGATGGAGCCAATTACAGATTCATACTCTCTTAGGAATGGAACTATTGTTAGTGCAATGGTTCCAGGTCTAGGTACAACCTTAAAATATTTTGTTAAGAGAGGAGGGAAAATATTTCTTGAAGCAGCTAATCCATCATATGAACCAATTGAGTTGAATTTAGAGGAAGTTGTTTTCCAAGGAAAATTATTAGCAGTTTGGAGGAAAGTTTAGTAAAAAAAGTTTAAGAATATAAAGAAGATATATCTAAGTTTTCAATCGTTTTAGTTAATCCCGAATCTAAATCTATTTTTGAATACCATCCTAAACTATTAATTTTTGAGACATCTAATACTTTTTTTGGAGTGCCATCCGGTTTTGATTGGTCCCAATATATTTCACCTTTATAATTTATTAAACTAGCAATTTTCAGAGCTAATTTTTTTATCGTTATGTCTATGCCCGTTCCTACATTTAGATGATTAAGGGTTTCCCCTGAAGAATCTTTTGGAGCTTTTTTATCGGATGGATCCCAGTTCTCAAGACAATAAAAAACTGCATCAGCGAGATCATCAACATGCATGAATTCTCTATAAACAGAACCAGTCCCCCAACAAGTTACTGAAGGATAATTTTTTTCTTTTGCTATTATAAATTTTCTTATTAAAGCTGCAACTACATGGCTATTCTGAGGATGGTAATTATCATTTGGTCCATATAAATTTGTTGGCATTAGTGAAATAGCGTCAAATCCATATTGTTTTCTTAGCGATTCACATAATTTAAGACCAGCTATCTTTGCGATGGCGTAGCATTCATTTGTTTTTTCCAGATCATTTTTAAGTAGTGATTCCTCTTTAATAGGCTGATTTGCGAATTTTGGATATATGCAACTACTTCCTAAAAACAGTAATCTTTTAACTCCTTGTAACCATGCTGATTCGATTACATTATTTTGAATTTTGAGGTTTTCAATAAGAAAATCTGCTGGATAATTGGAATTAGCGAAAATACCTCCAACTTTTGCAGCGGCTAATATTACTACTGCGGGCCTTTTTTCTTTAAAGAAATTCTTTACGGCAGCAGAGTCTAATAAATTTAAGTCTTTTTTTGAAGGAGTTAAAATATTATAGGTTTCATTTTTTTCACTACTGTAACTTAAAAGTTTTCTTTTAATTGAACTTCCAACCATACCTGATGAACCAGCTATAAAAATTTTGTCTGACTCTCTAATTTTGAATTGCATTTACTTTGTAAACTTAATTAGTTGGTGGAGATTCAATTGAACTATTAATTTTAAAACCTTTTTTTATGAGTACTGATTCTTCTAACGCTTTGTTTTTATCAGATGTAATCATTTCTTCAATCAATTCTTCTAGGGAGACTTCAGGAGCCCAGCCAAGTTTTGAAAACCCTTTTTTGGAATCTCCAACAAGTTCATCAACTTCAGTTGGCCTAAAATATCTTGAATCAATTCTTACTACAATTTCCTGAGTATCAGCTCTTTTCCCTACTTCATTTTCATTTGTTCCTTCCCAAACTATACCATTACCATTAGTTTTTTTACCCCAACCAAGCTTATTGGTGCAAATTTCTATGAATCTTCTAACTGTTTCCATTCTTCCTGTAGCAATAACAAAATCATCAGGTTGATCTTGCTGCAGCATTAACCATTGCATTCTTACATAGTCTTTGGCATGACCCCAATCTCTTTTTGAATTTAAGTTTCCTAGATAAATGCATTTATCTAAACCTGCATCAATTCTTGCTAAACCTCTTGTTATTTTTCTCGTCACAAACGTTTCTCCTCTTCTTGGGCTTTCATGGTTAAATAAAATTCCATTACATGCGTAAATTCCGTAAGCTTCTCTATAATTTACGGTGATCCAATATGCGTATAACTTTGCAACTCCGTAAGGACTTCTTGGGTAAAAAGGAGTTGTCTCTTTTTGTGGTATTTCTTTTACTTTCCCATAAAGTTCACTAGTACTTGCTTGATAAAATTTTGTTTTTTTGTTTAGATTCAAAATTCTTATTGCTTCTAATATTCTTAATGTTCCCAAAGCATCGCTATTTGCTGTATATTCTGGGGTCTCAAAGCTTACAGCTACATGACTTTGTGCTCCTAAATTGTAAATCTCATCTGGTTGAACATTTTGAAGAATTCTGATCAAGTTTGTACTATCAGTCAAGTCGCCATAATGTAATTTGAATTTCTGATCACTTTCGTGTGGATCTTGATAAAGATAATCGATTCTCTCAGTATTGAAGCTACTTGAACGTCTTTTAATTCCATGAACTTCATAACCCTTATTCAGCAGGAATTCAGCAAGATAACTACCGTCTTGTCCTGTAATACCAGTGATAAGAGCTTTTTTTCTGATATCCATACTGTATTTATTAACCGGTTTTGTTTAGTGAATAACTTTTCTATTATAAATATTGATTTAAATAAGACTAATTTATTAAGTTCCTGCCATAATTATCTTCATATCTATAGATATCATCTTCTCCCAGATATGAACCGCATTGAACTTCTATTAAAGTTAGAGGGCTATTATTTGAATTAGATAATCTATGTTTTGTCCCAATTGGAATAAAAGTACTTTGCCCTGGCAGGAGTTCTATTATTGATTCATTTATTTGAACATCTGCTTTTCCTTTCAAAATGATCCAATGCTCTGAACGATGATTATGTTTTTGAAGAGAAAGAGATGAATTTGGATTAACTACAATTTCCTTAACTTGCCAATTGTTGGTTTTTTCGATCGAATTAAAATATCCCCATGGTCTAAAAACTTTTTTATGTGATTCACCTTCAATTCTCCCATCTAAGTTTAATTGATAAACTAAATCTTTTATTTTATGAGAATCTTTTTGATCGCAAACTAAAGTTGCATCATTAGTCTGAACTACTATAAGATTTTCTGCTCCAATTGTTACTAGTAATTTGTTTTTACTATTTAAATAACAATTTCTAACTTCTTTTGCTTTTACATCTCCAATTAAAACATTTCCATGATTATCTTTTTTTTCTATTTCCCAAAGTGCTTGCCAATTACCAAAGTCACTCCATCCTGCATTGAGCGGCATAACCTTAGCTTTTTCTGTTTTTTCCATAACGGCATAATCTATCGATATATTTGGACAATTTTTAAAATGTTTATTTTCAATTCTTTGAAAGTCAATATCGGTTGATTTTTTTAGTGATTTTTTACATAGATTTAATATCTCGGGCTCATACTTTTTTAATTCAGAGATTACTACAGTTGCTTTACACAAGAAAATTCCACTATTCCATAAATATTTATTATCTTTGATCAAAACTTTAGCTTTTTCAAGATTAGGTTTTTCTATGAAACTCTTTATAGGAAATGATTTTAGGGCTTCGCAATCAACTACTTTTTTTGTTTCTATATAACCATAACCAGTCTCAGGCTTAGTAGGTTTTATTCCAAAAATAATTAAATTATTTTCATTAGCATCTTTTAGGCTTGCTTCAATAACTTTTCGAAATTTTTCGGAGTCCTTAATTTCATGATCAGAGGATAATATCAAAAGGATGGGATCTTTACCCATTTCGATAGCTTTTAAAGCCCCTAATGCAATAGCAGGAGCAGTATTACGACTTAAGGGTTCTAGAATTATTGTTTTTGGGTTTATTTGTATTTCTCTCATTTGCTCTGCCGCTATAAATCTTTGTTCTTCATTGCAAATAATGATCGGGTCATCAAGATTTTTTAATCCTAATAATCTTTTTTGCGTTTGTTGCAGAGGTGAATATTTACAAGAAGAATTAAAATTTATATATTGCTTAGGAAAGCTTTTCCTAGATAGTGGCCATAATCTAGTCCCAGATCCTCCTGAGAGTATTAAAGGCTGAAGTCGAATCCCCTCTTGCAAAATTTTTTAAAATTAATAAAATTTTAGGATACTAATATTCATAGGTTAATTATTTTTAAGTATAAATAATTATTTTTGTTTAAAATTTAATAATAAAAAATTTATTAAGATGATTATTAAGGGGCCATAGCTCAGCTGGTAGAGCACCTGCATGGCATGCAGGGGGTCAGCGGTTCGAGTCCGCTTGGCTCCATCAGGATTTTCGCTTGTAATACCAATTAGTTTGAATTATTAACACCAATTTTGCGGTGATTTTTTATGTCTAAATATGTATAAATATGAGTTCTCTGCGACCACCTCTGCGACCATTATCATTGCACATAACATAAAATATTTTAAATTATGATTCTGAAATTAGATTATATTTAAATAAAAAGATTTAGTTTTGAAAAAACTTTTATTAGATAGAATTTTGAATTTAAAAAGAATTTTTAAATTTGATAATAGAACTTTTCATAGCAGGAGATTTCTTTATAATCCCCATATTCCAATTGAAGGAATAGATAATTCAACTTTTGACGCATTTAAGAAAATACTTCAAATAAATTCTGGAGCTGTAATAGATGTGGGAGCTAATATAGGGCAGACTTTAAATAATATTTTACTAATAGATGCTAAAAGGGAATATATCGGATTTGAACCTCAAAGTTATGCTGTAGCAATAATTGAGATATTTATAAATGAAAATAATTTAAAAGACAAAACAATTATTCCAATTGGCTTATCAGATAGATTTTCTGTTGAAGAATTTTATTCATTTGGGAACGATCTATCTAATTTTTATAATACTGGTGCAACTATTGAAAAAAAATTTATCGATATTCAACAAGAAAAGTGCTATCAGAGAAAAGTCATTCTTGAAAATGGTGATAAATTACTAAAAAATTTAAAAGTAAAAGATATTTCGGTAATTAAAATAGATGTTGAAGGAGCAGAAATAAAAGTTTTAAAAGGTTTAAAAGAAACCATAAATAATAAGAGGCCTTTTATTATTTTTGAAATGCTTCCTTTTTCAAAGAGAAGCATAAGCGAAGAGGATTTTTTATATGAATGTAATAATTTAATTGAAAATATCAAAGTTAATAATATGGAAATTTTTTCAATACAAAGAAGTACTGAAAGAAAAATTTCTTTATTTTCTAGGGCTCATTTAGATTTAAAGAATAATACTAGAGACTATGTTGCTGTCCCGTATGAATTTCTTGCCGAATGGAATAAAGTTATTTAATTACACTATATATTAAACTCTTAAAACTTATCCTTACATGGCATGCAGGGGGTCAGCGGTTCGAGTCCGCTTGGCTCCATAAAAATTTATTATTTGATTTAAGTTTAGAAACTTTGTACTATTGAACTTTTGACTTTAAATAAATTTCTAAAAGCATTAAATCATGATCTTTAAATTTATAATAATTATTTAAGTGAAAATAAGTTAGACGCCATTACTTTCTTAATATGTGGATCTGAGAATTTCCAAATAAAACCATCTATATAAAAATGAAAAAAGTGAAACAAAATAGGAATAAGATAAAAAAATGAAATATTTTTATCACCATAAGAGGAGCTTGTCCCCATAGATGTTAATGTTGTCATTAATAAAAAATAAAAAATTAAAAATATCAATTTTTCAATAGCAAAATTTCTCTTTTTTGGCCTTATATTATCCTTTTTAATTGAAGCACTTGATTTTCTAATATCAATTATCCACATCAAAGATAAATATTGAAACCAATGCATTCCAACTCCTATTGCTGTTGATGTAATTAAATCCTCAAAAAATAAAATTGGAAGATAAATTGATATTCCTATAATTAAGG
>QBXG01000020.1:0-22378 GCA_003283445.1 Prochlorococcus sp. AG-321-D23
TTTTTTCTTATTTTTAAAATGCCAACGCTTTGCTTAGTTACATGCCAACCTGATGCTAGATAATGAATTAAAATAATGATCTGAGGATTAAATAGCCAGATCCCTATTGCAATAATGATTAAGTAAATCGGTAAGAATATAATTTTATATGAATTATCCTTTATCCATTGATGGTTTACTTTATCAAAGAAAAAGAAAAATCAAATACCAAAATGTGTCTCTGCTAAAATAAACAAAATATTAATAAAAAATATTGTTGTTTTTTCAGGGAAAAAGGATATTAGCGAAATATAAATTATTGGAATCCAGATAGGGAAGAAGATAAACAAGTTATCTAAATATGATACTTTAGTAATATTGATTATTTTTGACACTAGGTTTAACCTGTTGCTATTCCAATTATAGTTATGTTATTCTATAAAATCATTTCAGCCTTAACTGGAATTTTTGAAAATGGCTGTAATAGGTATATCTTGCTTTTATCACGATAGTGCAGCTGCTTTAGTTTCAGAAGAGGGAGATATTTTAGCAGCAGCTCAAGAAGAAAGGTTTAGTCGCATAAAGAATGATTCTCGCTTCCCATTTAATGCTCTTGAATATTGTTTACGAGAAGCTAAAAATAGAAAACTAAAAATAACCTCATATGTATATTACGAAAAACCAATTAGAGTTTTCATGAGATTACTAGAGAATTACTTTGATACCGCTCCAAGAGGGTTAAGCTCTTACTTACCAGCAATGAAAATATGGATTAAAGAAAAACTCTATATGAGAAAAAATATAATTAATAATATAAAAAGCATAGATAGCTCTTTTGATAAAAAATCAATATTTTTTTCTGATCATCACCTTTCGCATGCAGCTTCTGCTTTCTACCCTTCCATGTTTAAAGAATCTGCAGTTTTATGCCTTGATGCAGTTGGGGAGTGGTCATCATCAAGTGCATGGGTCGCTAAAGAAAACAAACTAGATAGATTGTGGGAAATAAATTATCCAGATTCTCTTGGCCTTCTTTATTCTTCTTTCACTTACTATTGCGGTTTCAAAGTTAATTCCGGTGAATATAAATTAATGGGATTAGCTCCTTTCGGTGAACCAATATATAAAGAAAAAATTTTTCAAGAGATGATTGATTTAAGAAGTGATGGATCTTACAAATTGAATATGAAATTTTTTAAATATCACAGAGGATTAAAAATGATTTCAAGTGAATTTATTAGATTATTTAAAAGAAATCCAAGAATGCCAGGCGAAAAAATAGATAAATTTTACATGAACATAGCATCATCTATTCAAAAAGTTCTAGAAGAAGTAATCTTGAAAATCGCGAAAGATTTAAAAGAGAAAACTAATCAAAAAAATCTTTGTTTATCAGGAGGGGTTGCACTTAATTGCGTTGCTAATAATATACTTTTAAAAGAATCAGGATTTGAAAATATATGGGTGCAACCCGCTTCAGGAGATGCGGGATCATCAATAGGTGCTGCTTTAGCGTATATATATCTCCACAAAAATAAGTCTCGAAAAATATCTAAAAATGATTCAATGTCCTCTTCATATTTAGGACCTGAATTTACAAATAAATCAATAGAAGAATTCTTACTAGAAAATAAAATTATGAATAGAAAAATGGAATATCCACTTCTTATTGATGAGGTTTCAAGTTTATTAACAAAAGGTAAAATTATTGGATGGTTTCAAAAAAGAATGGAATTTGGTCCAAGGTCTCTAGGTAATAGATCTATTATCGCAGACCCAAGAATAATTGATATGCAAAAAAAATTAAACCTTAAAATAAAGTTTAGAGAATCATTTAGGCCTTTTGCTCCTTCAATATTAGAGGAATTTAAATCGCAATATTTTAATTTAGAAAAAGAATCTCCCTATATGTTATTTACCAGAGATTTAAATGAAGAGTTTTTAGTTAAGAAAGAATTTAACAATAAAAAATCAAACGCAATGGATTTACTGAATATAGAGAGGTCAAAAGTAACATCAGTTACGCATGTTGATAATACTTGCAGGGTTCAAACTGTCTCAAAAAAAAGAAATAGTCTATTTTATGATTTAATAAATGCATTTTATAAGAAAACTAAATGTCCTATTTTAATTAATACTTCTTTTAACGTGCGCGGTGAGCCCATAGTTTGCAATCCTGAAGATGCCTTTAAGTGCTTTATTCATACTGATATAGATATTTTGGTTTTGGGTAACTATATAATTAAAAAAGATGAAATTGATAGCTCTTTATCTAATAAATATAAAAAAGTAGATTTTCTGCCAGATTAGTAAATTATGACAATAGAACAAATTACTAACAAAAAATTGAGATCATCAGGAATTATTTTTTCAATATTTTTATCTGTTGTTTTTGTATTAATTCCTTTACTTCATTCAAAAGAAGTTTCAATTTTTCCTTTAATATTTATTTTTCTTCTATTAATATTATCTTTTTATAAGCCAAGTAAATTAAAGAAACCATTTCTAATTTGGATGAAATTTGGCGATTATCTAGGTAAATTTAATACCAATCTCTTATTGTCTATATTCTTTTTTGGAGCTATAACACCGGCTTCATTGATAAGAAATTTAATAAGATTTTTCTTTAAAAAAAATATTACTAAAAAATCATATTATATTGATAAAATAAAAACTTCATCATTCGAAGAAGAATACTAATGGAATCACTTAGGATAATAAAACAGATTTATAAATATGTAGTAGCAAACAGAAAATATTGGATTATGCCATTTGCAATTTTTCTTGTAGCTCTAGCAGTGGTTTTGGTTAGCATGGAAGGATCATTTGTGGCTCCATTTATTTATTCTCTTTTTTAAGAAATGAAAGAAGTAAAGGAATTTTATAGAGATACACCTTTCAACTTTAGTAATGATTTACAAATATACTTAGATTCTATTAATGATTTAAATCAGATACATGAATATAAGGATCTTCATAAATTACTTTCAAATCCAATTTTACCTTTTCAAAAACCTAAGGTTAATTCAATAATTGAATTCGGCTGTGGAACAGGTTGGTTATGTAATACTATTGCGCATTATTATAAGAAAAGAGATATTACTGCAGTAGATTTCACGAGTAAAGCACTTTCAGTAGCTAAGAAGGTATCATCAAAATTAAATATCAATATAAATTATAAAAATTATGATATTTTTAACTACTCTGATGAAAGAAAATATGACTTAGTTGTTAGTACAGGGGTATTGCACCATACTAAAGATTGTAAGAGGGCGTTTAATTACATATCGAAATTTGTTAATACCGGTGGCTATCTTTATATAGGCTTATATCATTTATATAGCCGGACTCCAATGTTGAATTTTCTACAAAGTATTAACAGATGGTACGGGGAAAATGCATCTTATAATTTATTTAGAAGAATGAATAAATCAATGAATGATTTAGAACATAATTATTCTTGGTTTAGAGATCAAGTATTGTATCCCCATGAAACTCAACATACTTATGAGGAAGTTTTAAATTGGTTTAATGAAATTGGTTTCAAAGTATCATCAACTAGTATAAATAATTATGCCAATATTAAAAAATTTAAGAAAGAAGAATTGTTTAAATTAGAGCGCAAACTTGAAGAATACTCGTATAACCAAAATGTAGAAAAATTAGAATTTAATCCCGGTTTTTTTACAATTTGTGGCAAAAAATAATTTCTTAATTTAAAAATGAAAAAGTCAATAATTCTTGTAAATATCTATGTTACCTTTTTAATATTTTTTGTTCCTCCATCAGTTTTCAGTATCTTAAATAAATTTAAAGATTATATAGATTATAAAAAAAATGATAAAAGATTTGATCTCCCAGCATATTCAAATAAGAATAAAGCAAAAATAGTTCTTAGAGAATTTAAAGAATTGAAAACAGAATATAAATCTTTCATAGGTTGGAGAAGAAAACTATATGTTTCAAAATATACAAATATTAAAGGTCAATATCAAAACCGAATTTCTACTAATGAAGGAATTGATAATTCTGTTTGGTTTTTTGGAGGTTCAACCGTTTGGGGAAGTGGAGTTTCTGATGATAATACTATTCCAAGTTTTTTTGCAAAAATTAGTGGCGAAAGAGTCTCTAATTTTGGAGAAACAGGATGGAGTACCAGACAATCTTTGAATCAATTAATTAATTTGATAGGAGATGGTAAAAATCCTAAAGCGATTATTTTCTATACGGGGATAAATGATTATAATGCTGGTTGTAGAGTCGAAAATAGAGTACTTTCTGCTCATGGTAGAGAGCAACAATTTAGAGATAGAATTAATAATAATAAAATGAAAAACTTTATTAATTGGCTTTTTGGGCCATATTTAGAAATTTATTCAAGATTAAATAAAAATAAAATCAAAGTTTATGATTGTATCACTAATGATAAAAAAGCATCTTTGGTAGCAGATCATTTCATAAACAACTTATATACGGCATTTCTTTTATCCAAGAACTTAAATGCAGAATTCTTCTTTATATTACAGCCTTCTTTATATTCTTCTTCATCTCAAAAGGAATATTTGAATATTGATAATCAAACAAAGTTAAGGAATTTAAAAGTTTTTAACTTAATTTTTGAAAAAATTAATAAAACATGCGAGAGAAATAATGAGTTCTGTGAATCTTTTACTGATGGAAGATCATGGTTAAATATTGATGATAAAGTATTTATTGATGATGCCCATTTAACATCTAAAGGCAATAAGGTGATTGCAGAGAATATAATCCAATTATTCAAAAAAAGGATTAAATAGTTATTATTAAATTTTTTAATTTGTATTAATTAATTATTTTAATAAATAATAGATATTAAAAAACAATTTTTAAAAAGATAAAAATGGTAATTCTTTCAGGTATTGTTAATGTTGTTATATCTTGGAACGTCAAAGTGATTGAATTGGTAAGAGCAATTAAAAATCCTCTTTATAGCTTTATTTTTGAGCCTAATTGTATCAGGTTTTCATGCAGCCATAATAATCTTTGCTTAATTAATATTTTTTATTTATAAAACCTAATTTACATAAAGCTTGTGAATATAAAAAGAAATATCTATTATTTAATATTGCTATTTTTTGTTGAAGTAGAACTTTTAGCAAGTGATAATTTCACAAATGATTTTTTAGTATCTGATTGTACAATTAAGTTATCTAGAGAAGATAAAAAAAAGATTATCAAATCAAGAGGAATTCATCTAATCAATCAAAATATCAAATTAGATGTTTATAAATGTAATAATGGAAACAAATTTATATTTTTTCAAGATAGAGAAGAAAGAAACTATTCTAAAAATACTAAACCTTGGATAAGTATAAAACAGGATTATGAAAATATGTTTAGTGTTAGTGGTATGGATAGGTATATAAGGAAAAAGAATTATATAAAATTTCTAATAAAGTTGATATCAGGTAATTATATTTTTAAAGATAATATAATAAATGCCGAGAACCCAACTCTTGACTATTCCTACAAAGGGGTAAATTATAGGATAAAATTGATCGATAATAGAACTAGAAATTACAATACTTTAAAAGTAAACCCGTTTAATTCTAAAATTGAACTATATGAAACTAATAAAAAAGTTAGTATCGAAGATAAAGAAAAAGTAGAGTATAAGCCAAGATTATTTTCAATTGAGAAGGAGATTGATCCTTGTATTAATAAATTAAATTTAGTTTTTAGTTCTGGATGCCTCTTAAAAACATATTCAAAAACACCTGTTTATAATTCTGATTTATATTTGAAAAATAAGGTAAATGGGTCTATAAAATTTTTTGATTTAATAGAAAATAGAAATATGTTTTCAAATAAATCATTTCAAAAATTAAAAAATAATTTAGAGGGATTTAATATAGATTCATTGATTTTAGTTCCATGGTTTGAATACGATAATTTAAATGTTCTAAAAAATGATTTTCTTTCAAGAGAAGAGTATTTAATACTAATGCAAAATTCAATTAAAGATTTAAAAAAAGAATTCCCACACATTAAACTTTTTGCAGCTATTCCGTCAAATTTGATATCTTTAGATGCTGAATTAAATGATTATCTAAATAATCAAGATTTAAAAAAGGGATTTTTTAAAAGCAAAAACTCTAATTTAAATAAAAAAATAATTGATTATATCAAGGGTCTTGGTGGCAGTAAAGACTCACTGATTTTCAATAAAGATTTTTCTTTAAGTCTAGAAAACTATACTGTAGTAAGTGAAAATATTTCATATTTCAAGAATAAAAATTTGATAAAGCCTGGATTTGCGGTTGTTGGTTTTATAAATAAAGATAACTTTCTAAAAGAAAGAATTCTTTCACAAGTGAGATTTCTTATAAAAGATGTCGGATTTGATGGCATATATATAGATCAATTTAATATAAATTTTGATGAAGATTCCCTTCAAAGTTTTTCATATAAAAAAAATAAATTTGGAAAAAACATAAAGTATGATGCTTCAATAATATCTGCGCCTTATAGAAAAGCCTTAATTAATGAAATTAAAATTTTGACTGAAAATATAATTTTAAATACTTTATCAAACACAAATATAACTGATTTAATGGGTGCGATAAGATTTTCTGAAACTTTCTGGGAACTCACAAGGGATGATTCTAGATCTTATTTAGCCTCAAAATCTATGCCCCACACTCCCTTAGGTTTTGCTGGTTCAAAGTCTTGGCAAAAAAATAAGGCAAATTATGTATTTGATTTCTCATTCAGTAGTATAAGTAATGGTACTTTACCAATATCTTTTTCTATAGATAAAAAACCTTTATTAATTAGCAATAAAATTTTTCCAATAGATAATTATATAGCTAAGTCAAAAATAATAGTAACTCCAAAAAAAATTATTACAAATTCAAATGAAATTATACTAAGAATATTAAATAAAAATTCATTTAAAAAAATTTATTATTCTTGCAAAAATCCTGAAAATGAGGTTTATTCTGATATAGATTCTAAAAAACTTAAACCATTTGTTGATAATAAACACAAATGTATATTGGTCGCTATGTTTTAACCTTAAGTTGTTAATATTATAAATTAACTTTTATTGTTTAATTGTCTATGATTTAATCATGCTAGTAAGATATATTTCATTATTTATTAGGGTCATTACTCTATCTTTATATCCCTTGGTTTATGGGGTTAAAGGATTGTATTCATTGACAATTGTTGGTTATGTCTATACTTTTTTGATTATTCCTGTTGAAATCTACTCCCAATATAGTGTTTATAATAATTTCCATTTAAATACTTTTACCTCTAAAAATAAATTTATTAGAAATATATCAATTTGGTTATTTATGATAATTATTCTGTCTTTTATTACAGAATCTTTGTTTTCTGATCAACAATTAATTTTTAATAAAATTCATTTGGCATTAATATTTTTTTCTGCTTACTTAATGAAACAAAATTCACAAGGATATTTTAAAGCTCGAAATTTAGGAAATAATAATTTTGCAAATTATATGCAATATCTTGCAACTCCATTATCATTTTTATTAATTCAAACTTGTCTTTTTGCTTTAGGTCTTTCTAAAGGAAATACTTATTCCATCTCTACATTTTTATCTTTTCTGATACCGTTTATAGTATTAAATTATAGATATAAAAAAATTGATGTCTCATCTAGATTTTTAGTAAAAGAAAATAATTTTTCAAAAGGACAGCCAATTAAAAAAAATTTCAGCGCTTATACCTCACAGTTTATTTATACAATCCCTGCTATTTGCTACATAGCAGCAGGAAAATTATTTGGAAGTGAAAATTCAGAAATATTTATTGCTCTTTTTATATGTCAAAAGTTGATTGATGCCATGGCACCTTTGTTTAATTATTTTGAGAATAAATATCCTTATAAAATAAAATATCTTTTTTATAAAAGTACAAAATTTACAAAACTACTTGTAAGGAAAATAATTAATTACCAAATAAAATTGTCTTTTTATACCTTTTTATTCTCTATTCTTTTACTTTTTCCTAGTTTTTTTATTTTAAAAGTAATCCAAAAAGAATTTATATTAATATTTAATTATAGTTTATATATTATTTTGATAATGATCATTACAAATATTTTCCAGGGGAACGATTTAATACTTTCTAAAATTAATCCAAAGAGTTTAATAACAGTAGATTTTTTTGTATTAATTTTGAGTATGCTTTGTTTATATTTATCTATAAGTTTTTCATATCCATTTTTTTTAATAATGGGAGCTAATCTTTGTATTTTATTTCGAAGATTTACTTCTGCATTTGTAATTCAAAATAATACATTATTTTAAAGTTGTATAAGTTAAAATTGTGTAATTATTTGGATTGTTTAAATTTAATATGGTGAAAATACTTTTTGTAATTTATATTCTGACAACTCAATTAGCGATGATATTCGTTGGTATCCCTATATATCAGGCTAAAGGAGAAGGAACCTCAGTAAGTATTTCTTTATTTAGTGTATTAATATCTTTGATTCCCCCATTATTTGCATTTATATTTTCTCTTATTAACAAAAAGTTTTTGGAAATAACTTTACCGCTAACAATTGGCTTTTCTTCTATAGTTTATTATTTGAGATTTTCTTTTGCCGATGAAATATTGATTGGTTCTTTTTTAATTGCCTTATGTTTTTATAAAAATAATATAATGCTAGAAAAATCCAACCAAAATTTTTTCAATAAAAATAAATACGGATCAAAAATTTTTAATATTTTAATACTTTTAATTATTTACTCTGCCTTAATTGGAATTTTTAATTTTGATTTAAGGATCATTAAAAGTTTACTTTTTATTTCTGTTTTGCAAATTTCGTGGTGGCAAAGAAAAAAGATATATGGAATTTTATTTAATTTTAAAGCCTCTGTTTATGTTTTATCAGGTTTTACTATCGCTATCGCAACAAATATATTGCATGGAATTCTTCAGATATTTTACAATCCATTAGTTTTCGCATTCGGCTCAGTAGATGGCGCTCTTGGAATACAAGGTCCACAAATTGGTGCGGGAATACCATATTTATTTATTTATTTAATAGTAATTCAAAAAAAACTTCAAATGAATAGTATGCAATTAAAAAAAATAGATAATTTAATTTTTTTACTCTCTACTTTAATTTTAGCTTTGGCTCTGATCACAGATTCAAGAACAGTCTTATTACTATACATCCTTCCATTATTAGCTTATGTTTTTTCAAGAAAGGGAATAAGCATTAAAATATCCAAACAAAAACTTATTCTCTCAATATCATCAGGATCATTTTTATTCTTTGTATTAGTTTCTTTAGGATATCAATTGTTTGGTGATCACTTCTACTTTCTTACATGGATATGGACTTTAATATGGAAATCATTAGATCCAATAATAAATTTATTTAATCAGAATAATTCTGAGCTTTATCAAGACTTTGTCTATCAGGGATTAGAAATGCAGGGACAGAAAGGAGATTACGGTAGGTTAGTTTTTTTAATTCATGGCATAATGACACCTTTGCTTCATCCAATTACTATTTTTACTGGTCTTGGTGATTATTCCTTTTTTAACTATGCTAAAGATTCTTTAGATAAAGTTTCTCAGTTTTTATCCGGAGAGGATTTTGTTAATACGATAGGTTATACAATAGGTGATTCTACAAAACTAATTTTTCCAAAACCACCAGTATTAGCAAGTATATTTCTTGAAAAAGGGCTTATTTTTACTTTAGTTTTATTTGAGTATTTACGTTTAATTGGTAAATCAATTTATAAGTATTGTGGCTTCTTGACTGCTGGAATTTGTTTAGCATGCATATTTATTACTTTTGTAGTGGCAAATTTTGAAGATAATTTAAGCTTAATTTTATTAATGAGCCCACCTTTATTAATTCCTTCAAGGCTTTTTTTTCAAAAGAATTTCCAAACAAAGCATTTATCATAAATTTTCTTTAGTAAAATAAAACTAAATAAATAATTTTATAATGTCATATACTCTTCACATACATGGTCATAGTTGTTGCGAAGTAAGGGGCGATACATTTTCTTTTATTTGTGATCCGTGGCTTCTTGGCTCAGCGTATTGGAGGTCCTGGTGGAATTTTCCAAAATCAGAATCCTTGGATCAGCTTATCGATCTATGGAACATTAAAAAAAGTTTATATATTTATATAACTCATCAACATTGGGACCATTTTCATGGTCCAACACTAAGGAGAATCTCTAAGTATTGCAAAAATGCTACCTTTATAATACCTCAGACCCCTGAACCAAGAATAAAAGATGATTTATTTAATATACTACCAAATGCAAAAATAATAGAACTTATTCATGCAAAAACTTATAGATTTAATGAAATATATCTCAAATCTTTTCAAACAGGACCAATAACATCCGATTCAGTAATAGCAATCTATGACGAGAATTTTTGTGTTTTAAATATGAATGATGCAAAATTAATGCCTCTAAGTTTAGGTCATCTTAATAAGATTATTCCAAATCCTGACATAACTTTAAGGAGTCACTCAAGTGCAAATTCTCGATGCTGTAAAAGAGATGTATTTGGTAATAAAAGAACAGACATAATAGATAAAACTCGTTTTGAATATACTAAAGAATTTTTAGATTCTTGTTATTTATCTAATGCAAAGATAGCAATACCCTTTGCTAGTAATATGGTCCATTTACACGAGGAGACTGAAAAATATAATAAAGTTTGTAATTTTTCTGATTATGTGGAAAATGATTTTAAAAAACTAAGAATGAAATATAAAGGAATGGATTGTAAAATGTTACTCCCTGGTGAAAATATAAATCTTGCAAATTTTAAAATTAATACAGATAAAACACTTCGAGAGAAAATTTATACTACAGATAGGCAGGATTTAATTCAAGAAATAAAGGTTGCAAAACAGAATCTAATAAATAGACAAAAAGAATTAGAAAGAAATACTGTTTCAAAGGATAAATTAATAAATAAATTCTTTAAATATATTATTGAGAATACCCCTTTGCTTTTTAAGTTATATTTATCAGACTATATACATATAATTTCTTTTTCAGAAAATTCAAAAAAAATTTTCAAATTAAATTTCAAAAATAATCAAGTGGAGGAAGTTAGAAAAATAACTAAACAAAAAAACATTGTTACAATTAAAGTCAAATCTTATGTTTTAAATGATGTATGTAAGCATAAAAATTATAACTCACTTGGAATATCAAAAAGATTAGAAATTAGATCACAGAAAGGAAATCTTAGATATGAGATTTTTAATATGTTGTGTAATTCTATAGAATCAGGTGGCCCAATTCCTATAAAAAATCTTATCTCAAAATCATATCTATTTAGGTGGTTAAGAAGATTTAGAGAAATAATTGACCTATGTATATTTTTAATCTCTAAGTTAAGTAAAAAATCATTTTTTAGGTTATAGTTTCATCCTTTTAATTAACTATTTTAAATTGTTCTATCAAATTGAAAATTATAAAACTTTATAGTAAAGTTCTTAAAATTGCTTAAAAATATGGAAGTAAATTTTTTCCCATATAAAGATTTCTATTTAAAAGATAAAGATAATTTTATTGACTTAATTGATAATGTACTAGGAAGAGGAGCATATATTCTTCAAAAGGATTGCTCAGAATTTGAGGAGAGTTCAAAAAAATTTTTAAATTGCAAAGACTTTATAACCGTAGCAAACGGAACTGATGCTCTGATTATTTTATTAAGAGCTGCAGGAATAGGATTAGATGATGAAGTTATAATTCCCTCTCATACTTATATTGCTACAGCAGCCTCTGTATATTATGTAGGAGCTAAAATTGTACTTGCTGATATAGGAGAAGACAAATTAATAAATCCAAATTCAATTGAATCTTTAATCACTGAAAAAACAAAGTGTATTATGCCAGTTCATGTTAATGGGAGAATTTGTAATATGGATGCAATCATGAAAATAGCTGAAAAATATAATTTAATTGTGGTAGAAGATGCAGCTCAAGCATATGGAGCAAAATTTAAAGGTAAAAGCGCTGGAACTTTTGGATTAGGAGGTGGAATTAGCTTTTATCCTGCTAAAGTCCTGGGATGTTTTGGTGATGGAGGTGCTATCGTAACTAATAATGCCAAAATTTCAAATGCGGCTAGGCTTTTGAGGGATCATGGTAGAGACGAATCCGGTGAAATAAAGTCCTGGGGACTCAATTCAAGATTAGATAATGTCCAGGCGGCGATACTAAACTATAAATTAAAGAAATTTCCTGAAGAGATTTTAAGAAGGAGAGAAATTGCAAATTTATATTATGAGGGACTTAAATCTTGTTACGGCATTACATATATGCCTATTTTTAAGGAAAAAGATGATAACTATGATATTTTTCAGAATTTCGAAATTTGTTGCAAAGATAGAGACTCACTTAAAGATTTCTTAATGAAGAATAATATTAAAACAATAATTCAATGGGCTGGAATGCCAGTTCATCAATCTAAGTTAAGTAATATAAATCAAAACTCTTATCTTCCTGAAACTGATAAATTTTTCGAAGAGTGTCTTATGTTGCCAATGTATCCCTTACTATCGAATAAAGAAATTCATTTTGTGATAGAGAAGATAGTAGAGTTTTATGCTTAATTCAGAATTTATAGAAAATAAAATAGATATAGATTATTGGAACAAATCTGTTTTACATAGATTCATTTATAGATCTTTTATTTCAAGGAAATTTGAAGAGTTTTGTGCAGAAAAAAAAAGAATAGGTTTAATTAATGGCCCAGTGCATTTAGCCATTGGACAAGAATCAATACCAGCTTGTATATCAGAATATCTCACTAAAGAAGATAGCATTTTTGGTGCTCATAGATCACATGCTCACTATTTATCACTTGGAGGAAGTCCTTCTAAATTATTAGCTGAGATTCTTGGTAGCCCAAAAGGTCTTAGTTCGGGGAGAGGATGTTCTATGCATATATTTGATAAAAGTGTAGGATTTATGGGTAGTGTCCCAATAGTATCTGGGACTTTTGCTTTGGCTGTAGGGTCTGGATTTGCAAAAAAATACCAAAATAATAATTCAATAGCTGTGAGTTATGTTGGAGACGGATCTTTTGAGGAGGGAATTGTAGCGGAGGGTTTAAATATGGCTAGATTACTAAGTTCACGCCTACTTGTGGTTGTCGAGAACAATCAATATGCAAGTCATATGCATTTAAGTCTGAGACAATCAGAAAATATGATAAGAAATTTAAGTAAGACGTACGGAATAAAATATAAATTTGTTGATTCTTACAACTATGATGAATTAAATAATGTTGTAAAAGAATCGATAAAAGAAATTAGAGAGCAAAATATGCCTATTGTTTTGGAATGTTCCACTTTTAGGTGGAAAGGTCATGTTGATTGGAGAGATGATTTAAACGTAGGGGTGACAAGATCTATGGAGGAAGTTGAATTTTGGAAAGATAAATGCCCTCTTAATCAACTCATTGAAGACCTTAAAGATGAAAATATTGTATCTAAATTAGATTTTTTAAATGTCAAACTTAATATTGAACTAGAAAAAACAACAAGAGAAAGTATTTCGGATAGACAAATTCCTGCAAAGACTGAAGAACTATTAAGTTATACTTTGCCAGATAACGAAATTAAATAAATGAAATATAGTGAGGCTATAAAAAAAGCATACTTTGATTGCATGTATGCTTCTGAAAAGGTTTTTGTAATTGGTCAAGGATTATGGAGTCCATGGTATGTAGGTAAAACTATGGATTTGTTAGATAAAACTTTTGGTAAAAATAGGGTTATTGATACTCCAATTTCTGAAAGTGCAGTTACAGCTATTGGTGTTGGAGCAGCAATTGAAAATTTATATCCAATAATAGTACATCCCAGAATTGATTTTGCTTTGTATGCATTTGATGCAATTATTAATGAGTCTGCTAAGTGGTCTTATTTGTCAAAAGGAGAAATTACTGCAGGCCCGATGTTTAGATTGATAATAAACAGGAGGGGTGAGCAAGGTGCGCAACACTCACAATCTCTACAGTCATTTTTTGCTCATATCCCTGGATTAGAAGTGTTTATGCCTGTTTGCTCCCAGCAAGCTTATGATATGTTTATTTATGGAACATTTTCAAAAAATCCAGTTATTTATATTGATGATAGAGTTTTTTATGAAAAAGAAGAGGAGGTTTTGATTGAAAATCATGAAATTTTGAAGCCTAAATTTCAAGAATCTTTTTATAAAAAAACATTTTCTTTAAATGGTAAATTAACAGTAATATCGGTTGGTGATGCTTGTTTAACAGTTGAAAATTCAAGAAAACAGATTAATAAAGTTGGAAAAGACTTTAAACATTTTGCACTAACATCACTTACAAAGATTAATTTTGAAATAAATGGAATAGGAAAGCATTTATTGGATTCTAACCATTTAATTATTGTTGAGAACTCTTGGAAAACTTGCAGTATTTCTTCTGAAATACTTGCTCAGATATCTGAATTAGGATATTCAAAAAACTTTAAAAGTCTTCCTAAAAGATTTAATTTGCCAGATTGCCCTACCCCATCAGCAAAAAGACTTGAAGATATATTTTATATTTCTGAAAAAGAACTTTATAAATATATAATAGAAACAATTTAAAATCTTATGGACAAAAGACATAATCTTGAGATGGAATTCCATGATCAAAGAGAGGCTGATAGAAAAAAGCTTTCTAAAGATCAATTTGAGAAAAAATACCCAAATAAAAGGCTTTATAAAATTAGCAGTAATACTTCAATGTATATCCAAAGATTACTTGCAAGAAGTATAAAAAAAGATCATAAATTTTTAGATTATTGCTGCGGAACTGGTGAAACAGCCAAAGAGGCTGCTGCATTCACTAAAAATGTTTATGCCATTGATATTTCTCCTAAAAGTGTTTCATCAGCCCTTGAAAATGTAAGAAATGTTATTCCAGATATTGATGGTTCCAATTTTCGACCAATGAATGCCGAATCTACCGAGTTTGAAAATGAATACTTTGATGTAATTATGTGCAATGGTGTTCTACATCATCTTGATACAGCTTTAGCATTCAAAGAATTGTCAAGGATTCTGAAAAGAGATGGAATAATAATATGTCATGAATCTTTAGGATATAACCCCTTCATTCAGTTATATAGGAAACTAACACCAAATATTAGAACTGCTTGGGAAACTGATCATATTTTAAAAGGTCGTGATTTCAAAAGGGCAAAAAAATATTTTTCAAGAAGAAATTTTAAATATTTTAATCTTGTTTCTTTAATTACTATTCCATTTCTTAGAACACCAATCTTTACAATAATGAAAAAAATTACACATATCTTAGATTCTATAATCCTTCAAATACCTATTATTAATTTAATGGCTTGGCAAGTCGTTTTCACTTTAAAAAAATAATGATTAATGAAGAAAAATATAACATTCCAACATTAAAAAGTACTGAAGATCTTAAAGATCTACGTTCAAGATTCAAAAATAAGTTGATTGGATTATGCCATGGATGTTTTGATCTATGTCATTGGGGGCATGTATTACATTTCGCTGAAGCAAAAGAACTTTGCGATATTTTAGTAGTAAGTATCACAGCCGATAAATATGTATTAAGTTCTAAAAATGAAACTAGGCCTATATTTAAATCCCCAGAAAGGATAATAAAATTAAATTCAATAAAATTCATTGATCAAACATTTATAAATAATGCGCCCACCTCATCTGAAATCTTAAAAAATTTAATTCCTGACTTTTACTTTAAAGGTGCGGATTATATAAATAATAAAGAACATGAAGGACTTAAAAAAGAAATATTAATGTGTAAAGAAATAGGCATTAAACAAATTTATACAAATGCTTTGCTCTACTCAACTACAACTTTTATAAAAGATGTCAAATCAGCTTACTAATAAATATGTAAACTCACTAAAGAAAAGATATTTTGATCTATTTATTGGATTAACTTTATCTCCATTAATTTTAATTCTGCTATTACTAATTCTTCTTTTAAAGTTTTTGGAAGATTTTAGTTACCCAATTTATATTTCAACAAGGTTAGGTTTAAAGGAAAAAAAATTTAAACTTCTAAAGGTTCGTAGTATGTCTCCAGGTAATCATTTAAAAGATCACCCTACTGCAAATAAAAATTCTCCAATCACAAAATTTGGAAGATTTTTAAGACGTTCAAAGATAGATGAGTTGCCTCAAATATTTAATGTTTTAAAAGGGGAAATGAGCATTGTTGGTCCAAGACCTAATGTCCCCAATCAAGTTTATGATGGAACATATAAGGGGGATGATTTTATGATTTTTTCAATAAAACCTGGATTAGTTGATTTATCTTCTTTGTATTATTCAGATCTTAATAGTATTGCAAGTAGAAGTGATAATCCACATGAGTATTATTTAACAAATATTTTCCCAAAGAAGAAGTTATTGGTTAAATATTATCTCATTAATGGTAATCTGATCCTTGACTTGATTATAATTTTAATACTTCCCATATCTATATTATTCCCATTTTTTGGAAGAAAATTAATTAAGAAATTTATAAAAATTTGATAGATAATTTCTTAATTTTAAATAATCTTATTTAATAATAACTAAATGGAACTCAAGTCAAAAAATAATAATACATCAGATAATAAATTAACTTTTAATAATATTAAAAATGGAATTTCTATTGGATTAGAGAAATTAGGTGATAAAAGATATGGGGAAGAAGTTGAGCAAAATTTAGTTTCAAATATTTATCGAAATGCAAAAAATTCTTCACATCTTATTTATTGTGATACTGCAGAAATATATGGATTAAATAGATCTGAAATATTATTAGGTGAAATTTCAAAGAAAGTTGGAAGAGAAAAATTTCATATTTCTTCGAAAGTTGGACTTTCTTTTAAATTTATGAAAGATAAATTGAGCACTTTTCGATATTTTGATGACTATCTTATAAATAAGGCAATAGAGGGAACATGCGAAAGATTAAATACTGTTCCTAATAGAATTTATCTTCATTGGCCTCATCCAAATGATTCTCAAATAACAATAAATTGTTTGAAAAATTTAGTGTCATTTTCTAATCAGCTAGGTATTAAAGAAATTGGTATCTGTAATATTTCAATCAACCAACCCGATATAACATTAGAGATCCTTAAAGATTTAGGGGTTGATGTGGTACAAGAGAGAATTAATTTATTAACAAGAAAGAATAAATTTGTCTTAAAGGCTAAAAAATTAAATTTCAGAATAGTTTCGCATTCTTCTTTTGCCCAAGGGATATTATCAAGCTCCTCGAAAGAAGTTATTGCCGAAAGTTCAATGGAAGATTTCCCAAAATTTTTAAATTCAAAAGAAATCGAATATGAATGGGTTAATATCATTAATTCATTCTTTATTGATTTATCACAAAGACTTAAAATGACTCCAGAGGAGGTTATTGTAGCTTCTCAAAAAAGAATTCTTGGAGAAAATTCAGAAATGATAATAGGAGTTAAACATAAAAGACATGTGGATCCTATCTTTGGTAATTTTAAAAATGTTCAAATATCAGAATCTATCCATGAAGAAATCCTTTCATATCTTGACCAATATCAATTTGAACCAAGATTACCAAATCATTAAGAATTTAAAATATGGATAGCCTTATTATCGCGAAAAATATTAGAGAGTCGATTTTGAAAATGACTAATAATGGTAAATCGTCTCATGTAGGTTCAGCATTATCTTGTACAGATATTTTATCGGTACTTTATGCAAATATAATAAACATTGAAAAAATCAAAAATAAAAGATTTGATAGAGATAGATTTGTTATGAGTAAAGGCCACGCAGGGGCCGCGCTTTATGCAGTTTTAGCAGAGATGAAAATTATAGATAAAAATATACTGCTAACACACTATAAAAATGGATCAAAACTCTCAGGTCATGTTTCACACAAGTTACTAAAAGGAGTTGAAATTTCAACTGGCTCATTGGGGCATGGGTTGCCTATCTCAATTGGTATGGCATATGGATTAAAAATTGATAACTCTAATGCCTATGTTTATTGTCTCATGAGTGATGGTGAGTTAGATGAAGGTTCTAATTGGGAGTCATTTCTTTTTGGATCTCATCATAAATTAAAAAACTTGATAGTAATTATTGATAGAAATAATTTGCAAAGTATAAAAAGTACTGAAGAAACTCTTGCCCTTGAACCATTAGATAAAAAGTTATTAAGTTTTGGTTGGGATGTTCATAAAGTAGATGGTCATAATCATAATGAACTTCTTAAAGTTATAAAAAGTTGTAAATCAATTCCAAAACCATCAGTAATAATTGCATTAACTACAAAAGGTAAAGGAGTATCTTTTATGGAGAATTCCGTTTTATGGCACTACAGAGCCCCTGATAAAGCAGACTTAAAAAGTGCACTTGAGGAAATTAATAAATGAGAGATGATTTTGTTAAATATCTCCTTGATTTAGGGAAAAGGGATAAAGATTTAATTGTTATAACAGCTGACCTTGGGTTTGGATTATTCGACGATTTATATAGAGAAATTGGAGATAGATTTATAAATTGTGGTATTTGTGAGCAATTAATGAGCTCTATGGCTTGTGGCTTATCAAAAGTTGATAAAAGAGTCGTTACTTATAGCATAGGTGTTTTTCCAACCTTAAGATGTATTGAGCAAATTAGGAATGATATTTGTTATCACAACTCTGATGTTCTTATTTCAACAACTGGTGCTGGTTTCTCATATGGACCTCTTGGCATGTCTCACCATTGTATTGAGGATATTGGAGTAACTAGATCTATCCCAAATTTGAAAATTGCATCCCCCTCTTCAACTTTTGAAATGAATTTTATATTAAAAACTTGGGAAAAAATAAAATCACCAAAATATCTAAGATTAGACAAAAGTTTTACTAATAGAACTCCGGAACATTTCGATAATAATTCCATGATATCTTTTTATAAGATGAAATCTGGAGAGAAAAAACTTCTAATTACTCATGGAGCTATTATTAATATTTTTGATGAACTAGATTTTAGCTCTTCTTTATTTGAAAATCTCAATATTATAAGTGCTCCTACCCTTGATATTAATGATGGTCTTATATCTATAATCAAAAAACATGAATATATTTATACTTTAGAAGAGCACAATATTTCTTCTGGTTTTGGATCAAATTTGATATGTGGTTTAAATAAATTAGATATTTTTAAAAGAATTAAGTGTTTAGGGATTGAAAATAAATTTACAGATTCAGTAGGAGATCAAAGTTTTTTGAGGAATGAATTTATTGGCAAAAATACTGATATATTAAATAGAATAAAGATGGATATTTAATAATTTGGAAAATTGATCATAATAATAATTCAGAAAACCTTTTCATTTCTTTTTCTAAATCACAGTTATTAAGTATTTTTTTTCTAGCATTTTTAGAAATTAATTCTTTTTCACTAGATGAAAGCTTTAATACTTTAACTAGTTTTTTAGCTAGGTCATTACTATCACCCGAATTAAAGAGGAGACCATTCTTTAATTCATTATTTATCCACTTTTTATTTTCCCTAACGTCGGTAATTATAGAAATAGCACCTGAAGCCATCGCTTCAGCTGTACTAGCAGCAATTCCTGCATCACTTAATGAGGTAGAAACATAAACTGAGCAATTAGAATATAGTTGGCTTAATTCTTTTTGGTTAACATAACCTGGAAATAATACGTTTTTACTCAAACCATTTTCTAATACAATCTTTTGAAGTTCATTTAGGCATGGTCCTTTACCTATAAGTACAAGTTTATATTTGTTCTTTAGGTTTTTACTAATTAAGCAATAAGCTTTTACTAAAGTCTTGATATCATAGACATTGTAGAAGTTTCTAGTACTTAAAATAAAACTGCAATCACTTATTATTCTGGGCTTAATTTTATTAGGTCTAAATATTTTGCAGTCAGTACCAAAATTTACTCTATATATTTTTCCTCTTTCTGTGATTTTCGAGAGATCATCAATTAACTGGTTTGAGTCGCAAGTAATCATTCTTGCACTTTTTAGTTGAATATTTTGGAGTATTTTAATAAATGTATTTTTCCTTGCAAAATAAATATCGGATCCCCAAGCAGTCAGATTAAGCTTTTTTTTATTAACAAATAGACTAGGTATTAAATATCTAGCAAGTGATTGCACATGTACTAAGTCATATTTTTCTAAATAAATTTTAAGAAATCTTATATCAAGGATACTCTTCAAATGGATATATTTAATTTTAAGTTTTTTATCTATTGTGACTTTGGGAGGATTTTCATAACTTATCCAAGTTATTTCTTTAAATGGAATAAATTGATTTACTTTTTTTATCCATCTTATAGAGTGAGGATTTGATGCAGGTGCAATATAGATTAATTTCATAAATATTATTTAAAAGTAAATAATAAATTAAATATAACTTGTTTCATTTAAAAATTTTTTCAATGTTTTTAAATTCCTACCATATATATTCTTTGTATAAAAAACAGAATTATATAAATTTTCTGCTTTTTCTATAATTAGTTCATTATTTAATTTTTTATAGTAATCAATAGCTAAATTAATATTCTTATATTTTCTATCAATTGTTATTCCAGCATTATGTTTTTCTAAAAGCAAAGAACAATTACCTTTGATTGTAGAAAAAATAAATAGTCCGGCACATAAATACTCTCCCACCTTATTTGGAAGTAAACCATCAATTTTATGAGGTACAAGACCTATATTACAATTAATAGAGATTTCTTTTATCTTATCTTTTGTTTTGTATCCATAAAGTTTAATATCACAAAATGATGATTTTACTTTTGAAATTTTTTTAAATTGATCTCCCTCTCCTACTATATGAATTTCAAATTTGTATTTTTCCTTATCTGATATAGAAACTATTGCTTTAACAATACCTAAAACATCATAGTTTATTCCTAAGCTCCCTACATATAAAAATTTTATTAATCTTTTATCATTTTTTTTTCCGTAAAATTCTTCATCTGATCCTATAGGACAAATGGCTTGATATTTAGGCTTTATTTTTGGAACATTTTTTTTAAACCAAATTGCTAACTCTTGAGATACGGATAATAGATAAAGAGGAGATTTGATCGTGATATTTTTTAGAATAAATTTAGTAAAATCATTATAAATATTATAAACTTTATTAATCTTTAAGTCTGGAGGCCATTGATCCCTGACATCTATAATTATTGGTTTTCTGAAAATGTTTACTATTGGCAAGATCGCAAATAAAGTTTCTGGTGTTGGGTAGGCTATAAATATATGTGAATAATTTTCCAGCTTAAATAATAAATAAAAAAAAACTTGTATTGAAAAAATAGCTGTATGAATTAATCTTTTTGGAGATTTATTTTCTTTATACCCTATTGATTTTAACAATATAATATTTGGTATAGATTTACTTATAAATCTTCTCTCAGAATGTAGAAAATTACTTGAAAGCCATTTTGTTTTATAATTAAACTTTTCTAAAAAACTTCTTAAGTGTGATACTCTCATTCTTCTCTCATTACCATTTATTGGTATTATTTCTCCGTCTTTTATAAATAAGATTTTAATTTTAGAATTAACTCTCATAATATTTTTTTTCTAAATCTAAAAGAAATGAATTTAGGGAATAAAATTTTAAAAATAAAAATTAAAGAACCCAAAATAAATACAAAAAAACGAATAAATAAACTTATTTCGAATTCACTTTTAGCAGCATTGAAAGCTTTTACTGGTTTTCTTGATGCTAATCTAATTAAGTCAAAGCGTTGCTTCCCAACTATCAATTTATTTAAATTTTTAATTTTTAAAATTTTATTTCTTTTTTTTAAATGACTCGTCATATAAAAACTATCAGTTAATATCATTTTCTCACTATGCTTTTTAGTCATTTGATTTCTATGAATTCGATAAGCGCAATTCACTTTGTTTAAAAAATAAAAATCTCCTCTAGTTAGTAAATTTAAGTGAGTAGGCATATCTTCCGCAAATAATCCGTTTGGTTGTGTAAAACCACCTATTTCTAATAAATTTTCTTTTCTTATTAAAGTAGTTAGTTGAGGAATAAAATAAGTCTTATAAAGTTTTTCTAAAAGAATTTTTTCTGAAAATAATTGGTTTTTATTAAATTCTTTTGGAATGTAAGCAGATCCAATCCTATTGTTTCTCTCATCAATTAGATCCATCTTGGAAAAAACAAGAGATACTCCTTTATTAGCTTCAAGTACTTCAACCTGCGCCCCTAATTTGTCAGGATAAATTAAATCATCACTTGGAAACATTTGTAAATATTTACCATCGCTTATATCAACTCCTTTATTTATTGTTTTGTATAAGTTATTTACCCCGGAATTTTTTTGC
>QBXG01000021.1:0-22151 GCA_003283445.1 Prochlorococcus sp. AG-321-D23
GGAGTAATTCCAAACTTATTTATATCTGTTCCATTAGGAGTTAAGTATTTTGCGACCGTAACTGTTAACCCTGAACCATCCACCAAAGTTCGCATAGACTGAACAAGGCCTTTGCCGAAAGTTTTCTTACCTACTAATTTACCTCTGTTATTATCTCTTATTGCTCCGGAGACTATTTCACTTGCACTCGCCGAACCTTCATTGACAAGAACAATTAAAGGTTTTTTTGTTAAAGCATTACCATTTCCTCTTTTTGTTTCTTTCAAACCATCTTTAGATAAGGTGCTTACGATTATGCCTTTATCAATAAATTGACGAGAAATATCAATACTTGATTCTAATAATCCTCCAGGATTACTTCTTAAATCAAGAACATATCCAGAAACTTTTTTTATTTCTAGATCTTTTAATGTATCTTTCATCTCTCTTGATGCATTAGCATTAAACTGTTTTATTCTCACGTAACCAATTAATAATCCATTTTTAGTTTCATTGATTTTGCTTGTTACTGATTTTATTTCTATCCTTTCTCTTAATAAAGACTTATAAAAAGAATTCCCATTTCTTAGGATTCCAAGTTTAACTTTTGTACCTCTTCTGCCCCTTATTAATTTAACCGCATCCTCAATATTCAACCCTTTAGTAGATACATCATCAATAGATAAAATCTTATCTTTAGCTTTAATTCCTGCCTCATAAGCAGGAGTTCCCTCTATAGGAGAAATAATTATTATAGAATCAGATTCTTTATCTTTAACAATTTGTATTCCGACTCCAGTTAATTCTCCTGAAGTATCTATTCTCATTTGATTAAATTCTTTAGGGTCTAGAAATCTTGTATATGGGTCATCTAAATTTGAAAGCATTTCTCTAATGGCATCATAAGCTTCATTATTATTTGAATATTTTTTTGCTAAAAATTCCTTTCTTAAATTAATCCAATTAGATCTCTCAAATTTTCCACTTGAATCAAGGAAGTCTCTATATACAATTTGCCAAACGTGATCAATAACCTCTTTGTAGTTATTTTCTAAAATTGTCGCCTTTGAATGATTACTTACCAATATCCCTGAAAAAGTAGTCACTATTAAAAAGACAAGTTTTTTTTTAATTAATTTTTTTATCCTCAAGGGTCGGTACTAAGCATTAAATTTTCTATTAATTGAATTATAAATTAAAAATTAGTTTAGGGATCAATCCATTTCCCATCATCTTTAATGAGCCGAATTAAAGCATCAACCCCTTCATCCTCAGGTACTCTTTTTATCTCCTCTTTTCTTCTGTAAAGAGCAATTGTACCTTTACCTTTGCCTACATAACCGTAATCAGCATCTGCCATTTCTCCTGGACCATTTACTATACAACCCATTATTGCTATGTCTAAACCAGTTAAATGGGAAGTAGCATTCCTCACTTTATCTACGACCTCCTCTAAATTAAAAAGCGTTCTCCCACAGCTAGGGCAGCTTATATATTCAACCATTGTTTTTCGCAATCCTAAAGATTGCAAAATTGAATAGCATACTGGAATCTCCTTTTCAGGAGCTTCAGTTAGAGAAACTCTGATGGTATCTCCAAGACCTTCGGCAAGAAGTGTTCCTATACCCGCCGTACTCTTAATCCTTCCATAATCACCATCTCCTGCTTCAGTAACACCCAAATGCAAAGGGTAGTTATATCCTTCCGCATCTAATCTATCTGCGATCATTCTATATGCAGCTAACATCACTGGTGCTCTTGAGGCTTTCATAGAAATAATGATGTTATGAAAGTCAAGCTCATCACAAATTTTAACAAATTCCATTGCAGATTCTGTCATCCCCAAAGGTGTATCTCCATAAGTAAAAAGCATTCTCTCGGATAAAGATCCATGATTAACCCCAATTCTTAAAGCTTTATTCTCCGACTTTAAAACTTCTACAAGTGGAGTAAATCTTTTAAGAATTGTTTTTTTAATAGTCTCAAACTCAGCGTCAGAATATTCAGTCCTTGTAGGATCTGATTTCTCAAAAACAAATAATCCTGGATTAATTCTTACTTTATCAACATGTTTTGCAACCTCCATTGCAATTTTCATTCCATTGTGGTGTACATCTGCAACTAATGGAGTATCTATATTATTTTTTATTAATTTTTCTTTAATATCCCTAACAGCCTTTGCATGAGCTAAAGAAGGAACAGTTAGTCTTACTATTTCGCATCCAACTTCATGAAGTCTTTTAATTGCTAAATAAGAATTATCCACATCCATGGTATCTTCATTTATCATTGATTGAACTCTTACTGGATAATCACTACCAATTGCGATATTCCCAACCATTACTGTTCTAGTTATCCTTCTCTCAATATGAGTTAAATATCTCTTTGAGAGACTATTCACCTCTTTTGATTGAGTAAGTGACATTAAATTCTAGAAATTCAAAAAGACTTATTTAAATTATAAAGCATATAGTTTACTACTAACCTTCTTAAGATCTTTTAAAGTTAGATCATATGGTTTTTCAACCTCTTTTGAAGAGAATCTCAACAAATAAGATGGGTGAAAAATAGTAATAATTTCTCTCCCATATTTCTTAAACCATTTCCCTCTTATCTTGGAAATTGGATTTTTTATTTCCAAAATAGTTCTCATAGCAGTCGAACCAGTTAAAATAATAAATTTCGGATCTACTAGTTTAATTTGCTGAATTAACCATGGTTTATGAATATTTATTTCTTTATTAGTTGGTTTTCTATTGTTTGGAGGACGACATTTAATTACATTGCAAAAATATACATCCTTTTTTAAGTCAATTCCTGCTTCTATTAATAGGTCATCCAACAATTTTCCTGATTTGCCAACATAAGGTTCTCCCTCTAAGTCTTCTTTAGCCCCCGGGGCTTCCCCAATTATTAATAAATTTGCAAATACATTACCTCTGCTAATGACTAATCTTTTCAAAGCAAATTTAAGTTCAAAGCTAATAAATAATATTAAAACTAAAAATGATTAAAAAATAATAATAACTATATAATTCTTCACTCCACATTTTAATTTTTCATAAAAGGCAATACGAAAATAAATTAAATTAAGAAAATGAACCAAATTAAACCAATCTGTGATACTTTTACTTATTCTTAATTTATTAATAAAATAAATTTTTTAAAAGTTATATTTAAAGAACTTTAGATCAAATGAGTGAAGTAAATTTATCAAAAAGAGCACTCTCTATTGAGCCTTCACTTACTCTGCAGATAAGTGCTAAAGCTAATCAACTCGCAAAAGAGGGAAAAGACATATGTAATTTAAGTGCTGGAGAACCAGACTTTGATGCTCCCAATGAAATATTAAAAGCAACAAGTGAGGCTATATTTGACGGATATACAAAATATGGTCCTGCCTCAGGAGATTTAGAACTTAGAAAAGCCATTGCTGAAAAACTTGAAACCCAAAACAATTTAAATGTTGAATATGAAAATGTAATGGTAACAAATGGAGCAAAACAGGCAATTTATAATCTGTTCCAGATTTTATTGAATGATGGGGACGAAGTGATAATACCTGCTCCTTATTGGTTAAGCTATCCTCAGATGGTTAGATTGGCAGGGGGAAAGCCTGTCTTCCTAAATTCTTCGGCTGAAGATGGATTCAAAATAAATATACAAGATTTAAAATCTAAGATATCTCCAAAAACGAAATTTATAATTATTAATTCTCCCAACAATCCAACTGGTAGAGTAATGCCAAAAGAGGAGTTGTTACAAATTGCAGAATTAGTAAGAGAAAATAAAAATATTAATATTCTTTCAGATGAGATTTACGAATTAATTCTTAAAAAAGAATTTAAGCATTTAAGTTTAGCTTCACTAGCAACTGACCTAAAAGAAAGAATTTTTATAATTAATGGTTTTGCAAAGGGTTGGGCAATGACTGGGTGGAGAGTTGGTTATTTAGTAGGACAAAAAGATGTTATTAAAGCATCATCAGCCTTACAAAGCCAAAGTACAAGTAATGTTTGTTCTTTCGTTCAAAGAGGCGCTTTAGAGGCTTTAAAAGTAAACCGAGAATTTTTCTTAGAAATCAATAGCCATTATGATCTAAGAAGAGAAGTCCTTTATAAAGGGCTAAAAAATATCGAAGGACTATTTATATATCCACCTAATGGAGCTTTTTATGCATTTCCTAGATTACCTAATAACTCCATGACTTCTGTTGAGTTTTGCAAAAGAATTCTTAATGATTATGGTTTAGTGGTGGTGCCTGGGAAACCTTTTGGTGATGATCAATGTATTAGAATATCCTGTGCCTCTTCAAAAGAAAAAATTCTTGATGGCTTAAAAAGATTAGAGAAAGGCATTTTAAATTATTACTTTTAAATGAATAAGATTTTTATTAATTTCAAAAAGATAGTTTTAACCTCTACTATTTTTTTTGCGACTCTTTCTTCACCCTTAAATGCAAATCCAAAAGTTTTAAAGATCGGGGCAATTCCTGATCAAAATCAAGAGGTGTTAGACAAAAGATTTAATTTGTTTGCAAAAGAATTAGCCAAGACTCTAGATGTAAAGGTAAAGTATATTCCCGTTATTAATTATGTTGCTGCGGTTACTGGATTTAGAACAAATGATTTAGATTTAGTATGGTTTGGTGGTTTATCCGGAGTTCAGGCAAGATTACAAACCCCTAATGCAATTGTGATTGCTCAACGAGATATTGATAAAGAATTTAAAAGCGTTTTTATTGTGAATAAGAAATTAAAACTTGATTCAATTTCCAATAAAAATGGACTTAAAAATCTCAAGAATCTAAGATTTACTTTTGGTTCTGAAAATTCAACATCTGGAAGGTTAATGCCAGAATATTTCCTTAATGATGCTGGAATAAAAATAGAAAACTTTAAAGGAAAAAGAGTAGGATTTAGCGGTAGTCATGATGCAACTATCGCTTTAGTTAATAGTGGAGCCTTTGATGCAGGATCTTTAAATAAACAAGTGTGGGAAAATAATCTTAAAAATAATCCTAAACGATCAAATAATGTAAATCTTTTTTGGGTAACTCCTGATTATGTTGACTATCATTGGGTTGCTCAAGGAAATCTTGATAATAGATTTCGAAAAGGTTTTACTAAAGAACTAAAATCTACAATTCTTAATTTAGATATTAAAAATAAAGAACATAAAAAGATATTAGATATGTTCAACGCAAAAAAATTTATAGAAGCAGAATCTAGTGAATATAAAAATATCGAAGTAATTGCGAGAAAATTAAAAAAAATCAGATGATTAATCCTCTTCTCGAATTAAAAGAGGTGAGCTATAAAAAGAAAAATAATTACACCTTGAAAAACGTAAGTTTACGAATTAAATCGGGTGAAAAAATTGCCTTATTAGGCAAAAGTGGCGCGGGTAAAACTACTCTTATATCTATTCTTAACGGAACAATCAAGCCTAATAAAGGTAGAGTCAAATTATTTAATACAGAATTTGATAAATTAAACTTATATCAAAAGAGTAAGATATCAACTATCTGGCAAGATTTAAGATTAATAGAAGATCTATCAGCAGAACAAAATGTTAATTGTGGACTTCTTGGAAAACAAAGTTTCCTATTTGCTTTTAAAAATTTACTAAATATAAGTTCTTTTAATAAAGCTCATCAATATATGCAAGTTTGTAATCTTAAGAAATCTATTTTTTCCAAAAATATTAAAAAAATATCTGGAGGCCAAAAACAAAGAGTTGCTATTGCAAGATCATTAATTCAAGAGTCAGATATCCTACTCGCTGATGAGCCTTTTAATAATTTAGATCCAAAACTAACTTCTAATATTAAAAATCTATTATTAATTACTAAAAATAAAAATAAAATAAAAGTTCCTAACACTACATTAATTTCTTTGCATAGATTAGATTTATTAGATGGTTTTAATAGAATTATTGGAATGAAAAATGGTGAAATATTATTTGATTTAGAGAAAACTAAATTAAAAAAATATCATTTAAACAAGATTTATTAGATAATTGAATAAATTAAAATTAAATTCTTCTTCAATAACTTTTCTACCAATACTAGTTTGTATACCTATAGCCTATGAACTATTTATTAATTTTCATATTGGAGGAATTGAATTATTTAAAGAATTTATTATTTCTGCCTTAAATCCGAAAATTAATAATGAAATCATTTTGATCTTAGTAAAAAGATTAAATGAAACTATTTTTATTGCATTTTTTAGTTGGCTAATAAGTATTATATTTGGGGTTATTTTTGGAATATTATCTTCAGAAATTTTTTATAAAATATTAAATTTACCTATATTTTTAAAGAGATTTTTAAATTTATTTTTAACTTTTATAAGATCGATTCATGAAATAATTTGGGGACTTATATTAATGCAAATATATGGTATAAATTTTTCAATTGGAGTAATAGCTATTTGCATTCCATATGTAGCTATAAATGCAAAAGTTTTTAGTGAGCAAATAGAAAATATTAATCTTAAAACTATTGAATCAATTAAAGAAATTAATGGTATTAAATCTTCCACTTTAATAACATTAGTTTGGGCTCCAGTGATAGAAACCTTTAAAAATTTTGGGTTATACCGTTTGGAATGTGCCATAAGAAGTACAGCAGTTTTGGGATTGTTTGGAGTTGGAGGAATAGGCACAAGTATATTTTTATCCTTTCAAACTTTGAATTTCCGAGAGTTATGGACTTATCTTTGGGGTTTAGCTTTTTTAATTATTATCTCAAAAAAACTATTAAAAAAATTCAACCTCTCTAACACTTCTAAGAATTTTTTGACTTCTTTTGTAATAGCTTTATTTTGTATTAGTTTATTTTCTTTATCTTTCTTTGTTTATTTTATATTTAATAAAAATGCAATACCTTTTAATTCAATCAACAATCTTTTGATATCAAACGTTAATTTTATTTCATACGATTTTTTAAAGCTATTATTAGAAACAATAGTTTTATGTCTTTTATCTACTGGAATAGCTATAAGTTTTCCTCCCATTTTTATATTGATATTAAATAATAAAATAGGAATTACAATTATCAGAATAATCTCATTTTTATTTCGTTTAATACCACCGCCCGTATTAATTCTAATACTTTTAATGTTTAATGATCCTTCAATATCCTTAGCAGCAATAACATTAGGATTACATAACGCAGCTATAACAAGCAAATTGCTTTTGGCGACTTTACATAACCAAGATAATAATCAATATATTGCGATGAAATCATTAGGAGTTGCAAAGAGGTCTAGTTGGCTTTTCGGATTATTTGTTAAACAAGCAAATAGTTACTTAGCATATTGTGCATATAGATCCGATATTATAATTAGAGAAACTGCCATTCTGGGAGTAATTGGTAGTGTTGGTTTAGGTTGGCAACTTCAAGAATCATTGAGTTCATTTGCATGGGAAGAAGTTATAGTAATTTTGTTTGCTTATAGCTCAATTGCAATAATTGGAGAATTAATAAATGGTAAAATCAAAAGTAATCTAACTTGATTAGTAATAAAAATCTTCTTAAATCAAGTGAAATAATTTAAAGGAAATTAGTGCCTGTTTTACCAAAACAATTGGTTGTAATTGGAGATAGTTCAGTATATGGATGGGGGGATACTGTAGGAGGAGGATGGTGCGAAAGACTAAGAAAAGATTGGTCTAAATTTCAGGATTTTCCAATTATTTATCCACTAGGGGTAAGAGGAGATGGAATTGAAAAGGTTTCTTTACGTTGGAAAAAAGAATGGTCATCAAGAGGAGAAACAAGAAGAAATAAACCCAAAGCTATCCTCTTAAATGTGGGTCTTAATGATACTCCAACAATTGGACAAAAAAATGGGCGGCACCAATTAGAGATAAATGGATTCGAATATGGATTAGAAAGATTAATTTTTGAAATGAATTCCCAAACTCAAGTTTTTGTAATTGGGCTAACCCCAGTTGATGAGAACAAAATGCCATTTGCTGGATGTTTGTGGTACTCAAATGATTTCTGTCATTCTTATGAAAGAAGAATGGAAGAAGTCTGTATAAATCAAAATGTCCCTTTTCTGCCAACTTTTAGAGAAATGTACTCAGATAATAGAAGTAAGAATTGGATCGCTGAGGATGGTATACACTTAAATGCGCATGGACATCTTTGGATTTATCAACGTCTTAAAAGTTGGGATATTCTTAATAAATGGAAGGAATCCTAATTTTGATAAAAGGTAATTTAATTAGAAATTTTGAGATAAAAAATTAGAACAAAAATAGCAATTATAGAAGAAATACTTGTTTGAATAGAATTTACTAATTCATTACTTAATTTATATTTGTCTTGAAATTTAGCTCCAATAAAACTTTCAGAAATTGTTGCTAAAAAACCAGAAATTACAACTATCAAAAATTGATATTTTGTTGAGATAATATTTAAAATAAACATTATTAATGACATAAATAATGCACCTAAGGCACTTGCAGCTGTGCCTTCTAAACTAATTCCTCCTTCTGTTCCTCTTTCAACTTTTCTAAACGAAGTAATTAGATATGTATTTCTACCAAATCTTTTTCCTATTTCACTACCAAAAGTATCTGCCAACTTTGCGGCAAAACTTGCAGCAAAACCAATTTTGTAAAAGACTAAATTAGTAAAATTCAATTTAACCATTATTGCAAAAAACAATCCTGTTGCAGCCGAACCCCAAACATTTTCAGGACCTCTTTTACCACCTCTTTTTTCAGCTATTCCTTTAGCATTTTTAAATTTATAACCAATTTTTGTCACAAGAGATCCAAGAAGTAAATATATTACAACAGAGCTCCAACCTTGCCATGACAAACATCCCCATAAAAGAGACCCTAATACCCCCGCACTTATCCACCCACCTTTTGTCATCAATGGGACTCTAAAAAACAAAAAAATTAGAATAAAATTAATTAAAAAACCAAATAAAAAATCATTAGAAAGTAAATACATTTTTTTTAAAAAATCAATTTAAGATGATTACGCCATTGACTAAGAATTGAAGTTGCACTAACAGTAGCTGTTGAAGTTCTTAAAATGCTTTCTGAAAGTTTTACAAAAGCAATTTTATTTTTAATAAAAAATTCAATTTCACCTTTGGACCAGCCTCCTTCCGGTCCAATTACATTCCATAAAACTCCTCCTTTTTTATCCAACACACTTTGCTTTTTTTTTAACCAATGGTTTAAATTATCAGAGCTAACATCTCTTGTAACAGAGACTGAAATAATATCTCTATCTTCTATAGAATTTATCCAGTCGAATAAATTAATAGCACTCAAAATAGATGGTCTCCATAATCTCTCACATTGTTCAACAGCTTCATTAACAATTGAATTCCATCTTATAAGTTTATTTGAGAAGTTGGTATACTTCTTAACTTGTCTATCTGAATACAAAGGTTGTATAAAATCAATTCCTATTTCAGTACACATTTTTAGGATATCTTCAAAACCATTTTTAGGAATAACAACAGCTATTCCTAATAAAATTTTTTCTTTTTCTTGAAATAAATAAGGATTATTAATATTTTTTATCTTTATAGAATTGTCCTCTAAGTTAATAGCTTTCCATAATGAACCTTGCCCATTAGTGATAAATATTTCTTTGCCAATTTTTATTCGCATTACTTTATTTATATAGCGCGCTTCATTATTTGTAAGTTTTAAATTATTGTTCTTGTTATTAATTATTCTTTCATTCTGTATAAATAATCTTGTTAAATCATCCATATATAAAAATCAATTTTTAAAAACCAAATCTTCATGTTCCTCAATCGACCAATCACTATTTTCTCCCCCAATTATTAATTCATCAATTTTTACATAATTATTAGATATCTCATTTAATGCATTTATTAAAATATCAATAGAAAGTGAATCTGAAGTTCCAAAATCAACCCAACTTCTTGACCATAAATTTTGATATTCCATAACACCTAAATTATGCATCAAGGCAGGAAGGGAGGATTCTTTTTGCTCATTATCGTATGACATCCAACTTAAATCAGAACCCTCTTCATGAGTTTGTAAATTTTCAGAATTAAAACCACCTAACCTACCTAAAACATACCAACTATCAAAAACTCCATCTAAGTAGTTTTTTTCTGCTTCAGTAGGTATTTCAAAGAATTTTATCCAAATCCAACAATTAAAAGGATCAACTTCTCTAAATGCAATATTCATTTTTACTGTTATTTTTTTTTAGATCTATAGTTATTATAAGTTGATAATTCAAAGTTTAAATTTTATACCTACAACTAAATTAATAATGCTTGATTTAAAAGATATTACTTATCAACCTCAGACAGGAAATAAAAAAATATTAGATGATATTAGTTTCAATCTTCATGAAAATGAAATTATATTAATTTGTGGCAAAAGTGGTTCAGGGAAAACTACTCTATTGGAAATAATTAGTGGACTAATTAAACCTCAGAAAGGAAAGATTACTTGGAAAAATAAAAATATCACTGCTAGGCAAAGAAGATGGATAAGTGGAGTAGTATTCCAATTCCCAGAAAGATACTTTTTAGGAACAACCATTGGAAAAGAATTAAAAATTGGTTATAAATCATTGAGAGAAAAAAATATAGAGCAAGTTTTAAAAAAAGTTGGGCTATCAGATATAAATCTTACTCAACCTCCTGAGGAATTAAGTGGTGGTCAACAGAGAAGATTAGCTGTAGCAGTTCAACTAATGAGAAATCCAACTATTCTTTTACTTGACGAACCAACTGCTGGTCTTGATTGGTCAATGAAAAATGATGTTAAAAATTTAGTTCTCAATCTCAAAAATAAAAATACAATAATTATTGTTACTCATGAACCCTCATTATTTGAGGGGATACCGTCTAAAATATTAGTCCTTGAACAAGGAAAGATTAAGGAATTAACTAAAGGAAATTATGGGGGATAAAATTGTACGTGCAACTGCTGCTAATGGTGGAATAAGGCTAGTTGCGGTATTAACAACAGATGCATCAATGGAAGCGAAAGAAAGGCATGGATTGTCTTATCTAACCACTTCTATACTGGGGAGAGCTTTCAGCGCCTCACTTCTTTTAGCAAGTTCGATGAAAGTAATGCATGGGAGAGTCACTTTAAGAGTAAGATCTGATGGCCCTTTAAAGGGCTTACTTGTGGATGCGGGCAGAGATGGGAAAGTTAGAGGTTATGTAGGAAATCCTAATTTAGAATTAGATCTAGTCAAAACCAAATCAAATCAATATTCTTTTGATTTCACACAAGCATTAGGGACAGGCTATTTAAATGTTATCCGGGATAATGGTTTTGGAGAACCTTTTACCAGCACTGTTGAGTTAGTTAATGGAAATATTGCTGAAGATTTAGCATCTTATTTATATCATTCTGAACAGACTCCTTCTGCTGTATTTATTGGGGAAAAGATTCAAAATAAAAATATTATTTCTAGCGGAGGATTGTTAGCTCAAGTTTTACCAAAGAAAGAAACTGATCCATTATTAGTCTCGCTGCTTGAAGAAAGATGTAAAGAAATTAATTCTTTTAGTGAAGACTTATTTAAATCAAAAGATAATCTTCTTTCACTAATAAAAAATATATTTCCAGATATTGACGATAAATCAATTTCAGAGAAAGCTCGAACTCAAGAAGTTAGATTTGAATGTAGGTGCTCTAGACAGAGAAGTTTAAATGCAATGAAGATGCTTGATAAAAAAGAGTTAGAAGATATTTTAATTAAAGAAGGAAAAGCCGAATTAGTATGCGAATTTTGCAAGAATAAATATCTAATAAATTTTGAAGAGATTAAAGAGATGATTAAAAATTAACTTAAAGGAAAATTACTCCTATCCACAAAATTATCATTGCTGGTAAACTTTGAATTTTTTGAATTGATAAAGAGTTATTAGATATTTCCTGAATAAATGAGTTAGTTTCAAATAAACCTCCAAATATTAATCCTATTGAAAGAAATGTCACACTCCATCCAAGAGAACTAATAAACTTTTTACCTGATTTAATTTGAATATAAGTAAGGATTAAAGTTGAAATAGAAAGCAGAAGTCTGTTGTAAGAATCAGGACTAATTAAAAGTATTATCAAAAATAATAATCCAACAGATAATTTGATTGAAAGATTATCAAAAGATGGAGGTGTTATTTTGGGAAGGCTATATTCGGTTGACTTGTTACCATTATTATTCAAATTTTTTATTTTTGATAAAAGCGGGAAATCATTATTAATGAGTTTATTAATTTGTTTCTCTTTCTTAGAAGCATTTTGAGCTTCGAAACTAACATTCCCTGACTGCCTTGCTTTCAAACTACCCATTAACAATTGATCAAAAGATGATTCTACTTTTGCCTTAAGTAATAGATCTTCACCAGCCTCCTTAACTTTAAGATCTCTTGCTTTTTGTATATCTTCAAAATCGGCACCTTCGTCAACACCTAATATTTCATAGGGAGTTTTATCGGGATTATTTTTGCTTTTATTTGAATCCAATTGATTTTTACAATAACTATAGATTAACCAATTTTATTATCCAATAGGACTTTATAAAACAATTGGTTCCACTCCACTAACAACAGGTGCTACTTTTTTTAAATCTAAATTCTCATTATCTTCAATAAATTGATTAAGATTCCAGTGATTCTTAAAAAGAATCACTGGCCTATTCCAGCAATCCTTTACTACTTTGCAATTAAAGATCCTTCCTAATTCGTCAATGGCTGACCATCCATCTGAAACCCATCGTGCCAATTGGTATGGCATAGATTCAAGATTGGCATCTACACCATATTCATTTTTTAATCTATGAATAACTACTTCCAACTGTAATTGTCCAACAGCTGCAAGGATAGGATCTCTTTTGCTCTCATCAAAGTCATAAAGTATTTGAACAGCACCTTCTTCACGAAGTTCGTTTACCCCCTTCCTAAAGTTTTTAAATGCTGAAGGGTTCGGATTTCTTAGCCAACTAAATATTTCAGGACTAAAGGAGGGTATACCCTCATATTCAAGATGAGTGCCTGTATATAAAGTATCTCCGATAGAAAACATTCCAGGGTTATTAAGTCCAATTACATCTCCAGGATAGGCATCATCAACTACTTCTCTGTCTTGACCAAATATTTTTTGAGGTCGAGATAATCTAATAGTTCTTCCTGTTCTTGAGTGCTTGACTGACATATCCTTTTCAAATTTTCCACTACAAACTCTTATAAAAGCAACTCTATCTCTATGCTTTGGATCCATATTTGCCTGTAACTTAAATACGAAACCGCTAAATTCATCGCTTGCAGGCTCAATATCTCCCTTATTACTATTTCTTGAAGTTGGTTTTTGAGCCATTTTTAAAAAACTGTCTAAAAAAGGTCTTACCCCAAAATTTGTCATCGCCGATCCAAAGAAAACAGGAGTAAGTGAACCATTAAAAATTTCTTTTTTTTCTAATTTCGAACCTGCCTCATCAAGGACCTCGAGCTCTTCAAGAGAGATCTCAAGTAATTCTTTCTCTACATATTTTGAAAGTTCTTTATCATCTAAACTCATTCTTTTCTCATTTGACTGTTTCCCTCTAACAGCTTTATCAAATAAAATAACCTCTCTTGTAAATCTATCAATAACTCCTCTAAATTCCTCACCTATACCAATTGGCCAATTAACGGGCAAAGTATTCAAACCAAGCTCTGATTCAATTTCATCAAGCAACGAAAAAGGTTCTCTCCCCGGTCTATCCATCTTGTTAATAAAAGTAAATATAGGTATTTTTCTCATTCTGCAAACCTCAAATAATTTTCTTGTTTGAGGTTCTAATCCTTTAGCGGCATCTTCAAGCATTACTGCATTATCTGCGGCAGCTAAAGTTCTATATGTATCTTCAGAAAAATCTTTGTGACCAGGAGTATCCAACAGATTTATTACTGATTTTTCATATTCAAACTGTAAAACAGTTGAAGTAATTGAGATGCCTCTTTGTTTTTCAAGTTCCATCCAATCAGAAGTAGCTTTCCTTTGATTACCTCTTGCTTTTACTGCCCCTGCTTGCTGTATAGCGCCTCCATACAAAAGAAGTTTTTCAGTAAGAGTTGTTTTACCAGCATCAGGATGTGAAATAATCGCAAAGTTCCTTCTTTTATTTACCGCCTCTAAGATATTTTTATTATTTAAGTTTTCAGTACTTGAACTCATCAAATTCTATTTTAACAATCCCATTAACTCTAAACCTTACCATAAATGACTAAATATTGATCACCTTCTTCGAACACTTCTAAAGAGGATAATTTATTCTCAAAAATAAAATCTTTTAATTCTTTTAATGTGTAAGAAGCCTTTAATGATGCGTAATAATCATTAGTCAGAATTTCATTATATTTTTCCCCACATTTTTCTTTTAAATATAAGGCTGATTGTTTATCAATCGGTCTTTTCAGATCTTTATGAAAATTTATAGTCAAACCACTTGATAATCCCTTTATGCAAGAAAAAAAATCATCCAGATAAGTAATATGGTGAATTAAACTGTTGCTGACTAATAAACTTATATTTTTTTCGAAAGAAATATCACTTGATTTAAGGCTTTTTATATCTGCACAAATGTAACGCAAATTTTTTAATCGACTTCGATTTAAGGAATTCTTTTTATTTAACTCAGCTATTCGAATCATCTCTTTGGAGCCATCAATACCAATAACATTTGCATTAGGCCATTTAGTTGATAACTTTTCAGAAATATTGCCAGGTCCGCATCCTAAATCAACAATCAATTCTTTTTCATTCAAATGAATATTATTTTTAATCAAGTAATGATTTATTTGACTAATAAGATTATTCTCTCCCTCTGAAAAGTCAGCTTTAGCATAAGAAACAACTTGGTCTTCTCTTTCCATTAATTCAGGTTCAACAGTTCTTTCCATAAACTTCCGTAAACAAAGATTTCATAATAAACATATTTTTACACAAACCGTTAAATAGTGGTAAGAATAGTTGCAGACGCCATAGGTAGAGTTATTCTTCCTTTACGGGTAAATTTACATACTTTTTTTATCGTGACAATTGCACCAAATAAAGCTTCCTCCGAGAGCAATTCTAATAATCTCAGAAAAGATGACTTCCCAAAAACAGCTCCTGCTGCTTATCCTGTCTTCTTTAGGTCATATAGCAGAAAGACAGTTTCCGGGAAAAGAGAGAATTGGAGCGAAGTTGGAGAAAGAAATTTATCTGGATTAAAAGAATTAGGAAAACTCTCTGATCAAGAATTGATGTTAATGAGAGAAATGCAGAGTAACCAAAAGGCTCAACCATCTGGAAGATGGTTATGGATCGGAGGGACTCCATGGATTAATAAAAACCAGAATTTTTCAGGAGCATATAATTGTACTTCGACAAATTTAATTGATTGGGAAGCTTTTGCCTTAATGATGGATTTAGCAATGATGGGTTGCGGCACAGGAGCAATAATAGAGCCTCATTTTATAAATAAGCTTCCAACAATAAAAAATAAAATAACTATTAAATCAGTAAGCGAAGTCGGAATAACTCCTAAAGATCAAAGGCAGGAAAAATCTTCTTTAGAAATTAAAGGCAACGATATTTTTATAAAAGTGGGTGATAGCAGAAAAGGCTGGGTAGATAGTTATAAATATCTTCTTGAAGCATCAAGCAATGAAAGTCTTGAAAAAGAAGTTAATGTTTATATTAACTTAGAAGATATTAGGCCAGCAGGAGAATCATTAAAAGGTTTTGGAGGTATGGCGAATCCTATTAAATTAAAGGATCTATACTCTCGAGTTGCTTCTCTATTAGGAAAAGCGATTGGTAGAAAGCTCAATACAGTTGAGTGTTGCTTACTTATTGACGAAGCAGCTGTAACAATAGTTGCAGGTAATATAAGAAGAAGCGCTGGCATGAGGCAGTTTGCATCTGATGACAAAGAAGCAGCATCAGCTAAAGAGAATCTATGGAGTCAAGACGAAGACGGTAATTGGAGAATCGATCCCGAAAAGGACGCTCTTAGAATGGCAAATCATACAAGGGTTTATCATACAAAGCCCTCTTATCAAACAATTCTGGATGCTGTAACCAAGCAATTTCATTCAGGTGAAGGAGCAATTCAATTTGCGCCAGAAGCAATAGCAAGATCAAATGCAGATATTTTGAACAGAGAAGATCTTAAAAATGAATTCATAGAAATATATTCAGAACAAGGTAAAGAGGAAGCTAGGAATTGGATTAATCTCAATTACGGACCTTTTTCTGAAGAAGAACTAGATCATAGAATGAGTAGATATGGACTTAATCCTTGCGGAGAAATATTAGGCAACGATTTTCATTGTAACTTGGCCGAAGTTCACCTAAATCAGATAGATCCAGAAAATATTGAAGAACAAAAAAAAGCCTTTAAAGCTGCATCTCTTTCAGTGGCATGTTTGCTAAATCATGAATTCGAAGTTGAGAGATATAGAAAAAGTAGGGAGTATGATCCTATTGTGGGAGTTAGTTTTACAGGATTATTTGATTTCTTTGTACATGCGTTTGGAACCCCTTGGTTGAAATGGTGGGAAGCTGGGAGACCTGACAACGAAGAAGGAAAAGAATTTAAAAAGCAAGAAGCTAAATTCTTAGATTCATGGAGAAAAACTGTAAAAGAAACTGTTTGGGAATACTGCGACAAACATAATCTCAGAAGACCTAATAGATGCACAACAGTTCAACCTGCTGGCACCAAAAGTCTTCTAACTGGAGCTGCTCCTGGATGGCATCCACCTAAAGCACAAAGATTTTTAAGAAGAATAACTTTCAGAAAGAATGATCCTATTGCTTTAGCTTGTATGGATTATGGCTATTCTGTTGTTCCATCTCAATCCGATAAAGATGAAAAAGGATGCTTACTTGATAATCCTTTTGACCCAAGATGTACTGAATGGCTCGTTGAAATTCCAACAGAAGTAAGTTGGGCAAACATAGAAGGCGCAGATCAAATAGATATTAATAACTTCTCTGCCCTTGCACAATTCGATTTTTATATGCAAGTTCAAAAGTTTTATACAGAACATAATACTTCTGCAACTGTTGAATTTAGAGAAAGTGAAATTGAAGATTTAGCAAAAGCAATACATAATGCAATAGAAAATAACGAAGGTTATATTTCTGCAGCATTATTAGCTCGATTCAGTTCAAATGCTACATTCCCAAGATTACCTTTTGAACCTATAAGTAAAGAGGAATATTTATCTTTGCAGGAACAGGTAACTGAAAGGAAAGTAAATGATGATTTCTTTGATGCACTTAATAAATATGATATTGGAGAGCTCTCCGAAGCAGGACCAGCTGGTTGTGATTCAGATAAGTGTTTACTTCCGTTAGCTAAACCAGAAAATTAAATATTAAATTATTTGTAAATTAATTGAATTTTGTTTTTAAAAATTTAATTTATGGCTACATCTTAAGTAGGTATATAAATTGACTATGACATTAAGCTTAAATATTGGTAATTTTTTTAATGATTCATCTACTCATGCTTTAGTAGACGAGCTTAGGAAAAGAAATACAGAAGAATCAATATTAGAATTTGAAGAGAAATTTAACTCTAGAAACGAAAAAAATCTACATATTTATATATGTAGATTTCTTAAAAATAGATCTATATCTCGAGCTTTAGCTTCTAAGTGGCTAATTACAATGATTAACGACAAAGAGTCAAAAATTAAGTCTCTGAAAAATTAGATAATTAAGTTAGAGCAGAAAGCCTCCAAAGAGCTATCCCAAAAATTGAAACACCCATTATTAAAGTAAAAGCCAAAGCATTAACCACTTGAACCTTCTCAGTCATGACATTCGCGAATGGAAGTAACTGCGCATACAAAGGTTTTTCTTCAACTACTGGAGCTTTTTTATTAGGAGATTTTTTGTTTCTTGAGAACATAAACGTCGTTATAATCCTCTGAATTTTACATTTAAAAAGTAAAGTTATTAAAAATAAATAGATTAATTGAACAAAATGTAACCTGTCTAAATCATTAAATTCTTCCAAAAAAAAATTTCATCCCACTTAATAGATAAATTTTCTTCGATTTAGCAGTATATATGTCATTTAAAGCCTTCACAAAAAATTGCCTATGTGTTAATATTAATTTGTAGCAACCGCTACCAAAACGTTCAACTTGTAATAATGCAAGCCGCAAATCGACTCAAGCCATGGAACGGGGACTTGGGCGAAACCGGAGAAAATAGATGACACTTATCTACAGAGGACAAAAATACGTCCAAAACAAAGTAGCTGCAAAAAAACAGCATACAGAATTAACTTATAGAGGCAAAGCTTACACAAGTTAATTACCATACAAAAATAAAAAAGGCCACGTTACGTGGCTTTTTTTTTATGACTCAAAATATCAGATGCCCAAGTTATAACTAACCATCATAAATTTTACAATGAGAATTTGTAGGATGCAAAATACATTCCTCATCCCAGTACTCATTAGAAGTATCTTTTGGTAATTGATAATTAAAATCGTGCATCCTCCATATGTCATTCAGTGAATTATTGAGGATGGTAAAAGGTGTTGTAAGTTTCATAACCTTCCTTTGTAACTAGTTATTCGTTAAAACGAGTCCACCTATGAAGTCAAGCGAAGAAATACTCAATTGTACTTTCAAACAATGATATAAGATGATTAAATATTAAACCTTAAGAGGAAAATCATGACAGAGGAAAAACCTCTATTTAAAACTCCTTATGATATTAAAGATGTAAGTGCTCTTTTTGCGATAGTAGCCTTTGTTTTAATTATTGCTGCCATAGTTGGTAATAATTTATTTGGGATATTTCAACAAAATGTTAATTTTGGCTAATTCATTTTGATAATAAGTAATCTAATATCTCCTTCATTGAAAAACAAGGACCTGTTCTTTAGTTACCTCATGAAGATTAATATCGAGTAATACCCCCTATTTTCTTTTTTATTAATTGTATAGATTTATTAAAAGAACTAAGTCATATCAATCAATCTAGTATTTTTGCTTATTGATCCCAATAAATTCTTCCAATAATATGAACGAAATTTATAAAAGGTTTATGAGTATTCAAAGAAGTCAAAATCATAAGAGACAATCAAAAAGTAATTCAGAATGGCTAGATGAAATGATAAACATCATAGACAGAATGAAAAACAAACTTTAGAACGTACTCTTAATGGGATTTCCACATTGCCCTATTTGTGTGGCTCTAGCATTTTTCACCTTTTGTGTAGCGGTCACTCGCAGCTACATGTTGTTTTTTCTTTATAACGAGTCTTTAAAAAGAAGATCTCCTTTTTTACCTATTCCAAAATACAACCTTAATCCTTTATAGCAATCTGCCAGTGAGGATAATCAATCTTTGATTTCTCTATAATTAATTGTAATTTTCTAGAATTTATTTTGACTACTATTCCGTCAGTTGGATATTCAGTAAATAATTTTTTATCTAACCATTGTTTCCTAAAGACTTGGACTTGGCTTGTGTAATTACAGCTTTTAATGTCTGGGGTGTTGAAGCCAAGTTTTTTAAGATATTGAATGGTTTCGTATTGATTAAGCTTTCCATTAATAATTTGGAAACTGCAAAAGCTGATACCTTCTGGAGACCCTGCTGCAGCTCGGACGAAGCCTGATGCAATTCTTTGGGAAAAGTTGGGAGATCTATTTGGAGTGAAAAGTTCGCCTCTAATTTGCAAAATTCCTGAAACAGGAAGTTTGAGGGGAATATCTTGAATTTCAGCAATTTTTTTTGTGACATCTATACCTTTTCTAGAAATGGACTTTTCTAAATTGCCATCTCTATATTGCAAAGCAATAGCAATACCATCAATCTTAGGTTCTATTAACAATCGAGTGTCAGGTAGCAATCCTTCTAAAAATTCATCAATAGAATTCTTTTTTAATGAAGGTAATGGGAGAGATTTTTTATTAGTGAAGTAATCACAATCAGGATCTATTCTTAAAAGATTTTTTTCTAACTGATCAAATTGTTTATCTGTAATTAAGGAATTGCCTATTCTGTAATTGTGGTCGTACCATTCAAGTCTCTCTTCTAGATATGTTGTCATAATTTATTGACTCCTTTAATGTCATATATTTCGTGAAAACTAGATTGATATCTAGTTATATCAACGGATTTTAGATAAAATTATACATGTGTTTCACAAAAGTTTTCTAAAAAATTAACCTTCTTTTGCTATAATAATAAAGTTAAAAATTTAATATTTTTCACCTGGAGAGGTGGTCGAGTGGTTTAAGGCTCTAGTCTTGAAAACTAGCGTACCGGCAACGGTACCGTGGGTTCGAATCCCACCCTCTCCGCCATAATTTATAGACAAGCAAATTTAACTCGTGTTTTTGGGAAACTAAAAGCACTTTTTTATTGGAAATATAGGATTTTTGATTAGTCATATGTTTTTGAAGAGTTTTCGAGTAATTCATTCAATTCTAAGAGTTCTTCTTTGGTAAATTCGCGATATTCTCCTATTGATACGTCTAACTTAATATTCATAATTCTTACACGCTTTAATGATTTTACTCTGAATCCCAAGGACTCACACATTCTCCTAATCTGACGGTTAAGTCCTTGAGTGAGTATGATTCTGAATTTTTTTGGCCCCAATTGTTTTACTAAACAATTCTTAGTAATGGTATCTAATATTTCAACGCCATTACTCATGCTTTGAATAAAGTCTCTATTAATGGGCCGATTAACGCTTACTATGTATTCTTTTTCATGATTATTTCTTGCTCTGAGTATTTTATTTACGATATCTCCATCGTTAGTTAAGAAAATTAATCCCTCACTGGGCTTATCCAATCTTCCAATTGGAAAAATTCTTGTAGGATATTTAATAAAATCTATTATATTGTCGGATTCTACTCTTCTATCGGTTGTGCAAACAATTCCAACAGGTTTATTAAAGACTAAGTATATTTTTTTATGTTTCATTGATTTTTCTATTCTTTGACCTTCAACTTCTACTTGATCTCCTTCCTCTACCTTGGTACCCATTTCTGGGATTTCACCATTAATAGTTACTTTTCCTTCTTTAATTAGACTATCTGCTACTCTTCTAGAGCAGTAGCCGAATTCACTTAAATATTTATTTATTCTAGTTGCCATTTTGTCAAATTTGCCTTTTAATTATTTGAAATTTAGTTATTCACTCGAAAAAAAAATTATTGACTTTATTTTAACCAATTGATTTAGTAAGCATAGTTAAACTGCAACTTTGAATGGATCCTGCTGTGACTTTTGCTATTGATCTACTACTGACTGTTTAAATTCTAGTTTTCTTTCGAGTCTATGAGTGACTTACCAAGTTGCGGATTTATATTTAGATAATAGAACTACTTATTGTTTGATCTTAAGGTTTTATTGATTAACTCTTAACGCGCTTGCCTTATTAATCTGAATATTAATAAAGCATTTTTCATAAAAGATGTCTACACATATACCAAAAATGTTCTATGTCGATAGTGATAGTTTTGAACTTATCAGTTTCTATTTTTCTTGATGATGACCTTTGCATTAAGACTTTTATTGATGGATGCTTCATTGAATATACAGGTTTGAATCCTGCTTTTTTTGCTTCGCTATGAAGATCTCTCTTTTGAAAGGAATCCATTCCACAGAATAATATAGAGGGTTTATTATCTAATCCTTCTTCTGATTTCAACATTCTATATTTTAAAACTTTTGCAATCTTTTCTAATTCCCACATTATTATTTATTCAAAAAAATAATCAATCATTACTTATAGTATTTAATGACACCAAATACGCCAACAAAAAGTATAAAAATTGCAACACCATAAAATACGAAAGGAATAATCGGATATTTATATAAAGTATTTCTAACTTTCTGCTTGACCTTATCTTTATTAAATTCGGGTAAAACAAATTCTTTTTCTCTAGGAGGTAAACCCAAATCTTTCCTTCTTTTAGCTTCTCCCATATTAAAAACAAGACTATTCAAATGGTAATCCAATACAGATCTTATTTGGTTTTAAATACACTGTTTATTTTTGTTTTTGTTAAAGTTAATTTTTGGCAATAGCTATGGAAAAAGGATTTGCAACAAAAACACAAAGTACCAATAAAACAAAAAAAATAATTACTTCAAAAGAACCCAAAGG
>QBXG01000022.1:0-21579 GCA_003283445.1 Prochlorococcus sp. AG-321-D23
ACGTTCTGGATATTGTACTAGTTTATGTTATTAGAACGTTTTGTTTATTGCATAACTAGTTTTTGTGGGAAACTGTTTAAAAAAATGCCAAATTTTTTTCTAAAAGTAAATTTTAAATTTCTTCCAGATTTAATTAGAAATTTAATCTCTTTAGTGAAGTAAATAAAAATAGTAAAGTTAAATTATTTTGATTAAAATTAGAGATGATTGGTTTGAAATAATTAATTTGACTAATATTTCCAAAAATGCAGTTACGAAGCCTGACTGGTTAAGAGTAAAAGCACCTCAAGTTGAGAGAATAGGTAATACTGCCAATTTGTTGAGTGATTTAAAATTAAACACTGTATGTCAAGAAGCAAGTTGTCCCAATATTGGCGAATGTTTTGCTAGTGGAACTGCAACTTTTTTAATTATGGGCCCAGGCTGCACGAGAGCATGTCCATATTGCGATATTGATTTTGATAGATCAAAGAGAGATTTAGACCCAACAGAACCTGATCGTTTAGCAGAGGCTGTTTTTAGAATGAAACTTAAACATGTTGTGATTACCTCTGTTAATAGAGATGATTTAGATGATGGTGGAGCTTCGCAGTTTTATAAATGTGTTTCGGAAGTTAGAAAAAAATCCCCTGAAACAACTATTGAATTACTAATTCCAGATTTATGTGGTAACTGGTCATCACTTGAAAAGGTTTTAGATTCTAGACCAAATGTTTTAAATCATAATATTGAAACTGTCTCAGCTTTGTATAGGAAAGTAAGGCCACAAGGAAACTATCAAAGAACTTTAGAGTTACTTAAAAGAACAAGAGAATATTTCCCAAGTGTTTATACTAAATCTGGATTTATGTTGGGATTAGGAGAAAAGGATGATGAAGTTCTTACTCTTCTTATGGATTTAAGAAAAAATGATGTAGATATAGTTACTATTGGTCAATATTTATCTCCAGGTCCAAAACATCTTCAGGTTCAAAGATTTGTTACCCCTTCAAAATTTAATTATTTTAAATTATTTGGAGAAAATGAATTAGGGTTTATGCAAGTTGTCAGTTCTCCTTTAACTCGAAGTAGTTATCATGCTGAAGAGATTCAGAAACTCATGAAAAAGTTTCCAAGATAATTAAATTATCTATTGATTAATATTAATCCATTCAGTTAATTTCCATTCGACAATATTATTTTTTATCATCGGATCTTTTTTTATAATTTCTAAGGCTTCTTTATACGTTCCAATTTCAAGAATTAGTAACCCTCCAGCTCCTGATTGTTTGAATTCATCCACCAGAAAACCACTTTTGATATTTATTCCTTTTTTCTTTAAATTTTCTATCCATTTGATATGTTCATTGATTATTTTCTTTCTTATATCTTTTTGAATTAAGTATTCTTTTTTTATGAGTTCAGTCTTTATAAAAATAGGCATTCATTAACTTTATATACCAAGCATTTCTTCTTCGCTAGGAGGAACAACTATTTTAAAAATTCCCTTAAAATTAGACCAATTATTGAGTATTTTGGATGCTTTTAGACTTTTTGTTTTTTCTTGATATTCACTAAGAATTCCTAATAAAATCTTTTCTTGCTTGAGGTTAGTTATTTTATGGATACTAACTATTTCCTTATTTACTTTATTTTCTAAATCATTATTTTCATCAAGTATATAAGCTATTCCACCAGTCATTCCTGCTCCAATATTTCTTCCTGTTGAACCTAAAATTACTACCTTACCACCAGTCATATATTCACAACAATGGTCGCCCGAACCTTCTGTGACTGCAATAGCTCCACTATTTCTAACAGCAAATCTTTCTCCCGATTTACCTAAAGCAAATAACTTGCCTCCTGTTGCTCCATAAAGACAGGTATTTCCCAATATTACTTGCTCTGAAGATTTCTCATCTACTTGGGGAGGAACAATAGTAAGTACACCTCCATTCATTCCTTTGCAAACATAATCATTAGCTTCTCCAATTAATAAGATATGCATTCCTTTTAATAAAAAAGCACCAAAACTCTGTCCTGCGTATCCTTTGAAATTGAGATTTAGTTCACCATTAAATCCATTATTTCCATAAAGCTCCGCAATTTCTCCTGATATTTTTGCACATACACTTCTGTCAGTGTTCTTGATTTCTATTTCTTTAATTAATTTTCCATGATTCTTAATAGAATTCATGAATTCATTATCAGACAAAAATTGATCCTCTAATACATATCCATTAGTATGAGCAGTCTTAGAATGCTTTAACCATGACCTATCTTTATTTTGAGTCCCTTGTTTAATTAGAGAACTAAGATCAATATTTGCAGTTTTTGGAAGTCTAATATCTCTTGCTGTTAGAAATTCCTGATTGCCAATCAATTCCTCCATATTAGATACTCCAATGCTACTCATTATTTGTCTTATCTCTTCAGCAACATATAAGAAAAAGTTCACGACATTTTCAGGTAAACCTTTAAACCTTTTTCTTAATTCTTCTTTTTGAGTAGCTACACCCACAGGACATTTGTTTGTATGACAAACACGCGCCATTATGCAGCCTTCAGCAATCATTGCTACTGAACCAAAGCCAAATTCTTCCGCACCTAAAATAGCTGCGATTACTACATCCCATCCTGTTTTTAGTCCGCCATCAGTTCTTAAAAGTACTCTCTCTCTAAGATTATTTTCCATAAGGGATTTATGGACTTCTGCAACACCTAATTCCCACGGTAAACCAGCATGTTTAATAGAACTTAGAGGGGAAGCCCCAGTACCTCCATCATGCCCGGAAATTTGTATAACATCAGCATTCGCTTTGCTAACTCCAGCAGCGATAGTACCTATCCCAATTTCAGAAACGAGCTTTACACTGACTTTCGCTCTTGGATGAACTTGGTGTAAGTCATGAATTAATTGAGCCAAGTCTTCAATAGAGTAAATATCATGATGTGGGGGTGGAGATATTAAAGCTACTCCAGGTTTGCTGTTTCTTAGCTTTGCAATATATGAATCAACTTTTGGTCCTGGTAATTGGCCACCTTCGCCTGGCTTAGCTCCTTGAGCCATTTTTATTTCCAGTTGCTTCCCACTTCTTAGATATTCTGGAGTAACCCCAAACCTTCCAGAGGCTATTTGTTTAATAGCTGAGCAAGCAGTATCCCCATTTTCTAGGCCTTTTATAGATGGTAATATTGCCGATTGAGTATTTTCATCAATATCATTCAATACATTAAAACGAGCAGGATCTTCTCCTCCTTCCCCGCTATTACTTTTACCACCAATTCTATTCATTGCAACGGCCAACACTTCATGAGCTTCTCTTGATAATGCTCCTAAACTCATTCCTCCAGTACAAAACCTTTTACATATTGATTCAACAGTTTCAACGTCATCTATGGGGATACTTTTTCTTGTCGAGTTAATTGACAGTAAATCTCTTAATGAAGTGACAGGTCTATTTCGAATAAGTGTTTTATAAGTCTCGAAATGATTGTATCCTGGTCCTTGCTTTAAGGCAGAATGTAAAACCTTTGACATTTCAGGATTATTAGAGTGATATTCGCCATTATTTCTAAACTGAACAAATCCTAGAAACTCTAATTTTTTTAAATCTATTTCTGGAAAGGCTTTAGTATGAATTAAGAGTGATTCATTTGCAAGTTCTTTTATTGTGATCCCTGCAATTCGACTTGTTGTTCCATCGAAAGCTATTTTAATTAAGTCAGAGCCAAGACCTACAGCTTCAAATATTTGAGCACCATGATAACTAGATAAAAGGGAAATCCCTATTTTTGAAAGTATTTTTCTTAATCCATCTTCTAAAGCTTTTTTGATATTTTCCTGAACTTCATCAATTGATAATGGATTGATTTTCTTTGTAGCAATAAGTTTTTGAGTTTTTGGATGTTGTAACCAATGTCTTCCAGATTCAAGTGTTAACCAAGGGCATACAGCGCTAACTCCATAACCAATTAAACATGCTAGGTGATGCGTGCTCCAACATTGACCAGTTTCAATAATTAGCGATGCTTTTAATCTTATTTCTTTTTTAAGAAGATAATGATGAATTGCACCTACAGCCAATAAAGGAGGAATAAAACTTTGTTTCGAATTAACTCCTTTGTCAGAAATGATTATTAAAGAGCAGCCTTCATTTATTGCTTCCTCGCTTAATTTACAAATATCAGTTAACTTTGCTTCAAATCCTTTTATTCCTTCTTCAATTTCAAATAAACTTGAAATGGTTTTTGATTTAATTTCTGATTCTTTTAATGAAATTAATTCTTGTTCATTAATAATTGGACTTTTTAAATGAATAAAAGGCTTAATATCATTAGATTCGAAGGGAGAGCATCTTTCACCTAAATGCATCTCTAAACTCATTACTAATTTTTCTCTTAAAGGATCTATAGGAGGATTAGTAACTTGTGCAAATCTTTGTTTGAAGTAGTCGTATAAAATATGAGGTTTAGAAGAGAGCACTGCTAATGGTATATCGTCACCCATACAATATGTTGGCTCCTTAGAGAGAGAAGCCATTGAATCAAGAATGAGGTCATTGTCTTCAGAGGAAAAACCAAAAGCAGTTTGCTGTTGGAGTAATTCAAAATCTTTTAAATTACAAGTATTTGACCATTTATTATTTTTGAGTTTTATAGTTCTTTTTTGTATAAGTTTTTTATAATTTTTTCTTTTGGCAGCTTCTGATTTAACTTCCCAATTTCTTAAAATTTTGTTCTGAGAAAGATCTACTGCGAGCATTTGGCCTGGCCCTAAACGTCCTTTTTCTATAACTCTGTTTTCTTCAATATCCACTACCCCTGTCTCTGAACCCATTATCACAAAACCATCATTGGTAATTGAATATCTAGCAGGTCTTAATCCATTCCTATCAAGTGTCGCTCCAATATAGTTTCCATCTGCAAATACTAATAGAGCAGGACCGTCCCAAGCTTCTTGGAGAGTAGCTGAATATTCATAAAAAGCCTTAATATCTTCTCTGCTTTCAAGTTCTGGTTGATCTCGAAATGCTTCTGGAACAAGTTTCAATAAGGAATCAGTTATTGGTTTGCCTGAACGAATGTTAATTTCTAGTGTTGCGTCAAGATTTGATGAATCACTTTTGTTCTTATCTACTATTGGCTTAATATCATTAGACAACTCTCCCCAGTAATCATCAATATGTGTTTCTGATGCTTTCGCCCAATTGATATTACCCAAAAGGGTATTAATTTCTCCATTATGACCCAAAAATCTCATTGGCTGAGCAAGAGGCCATTTTGGTAAGGTATTTGTGCTAAATCTTCGATGGTAAACAGAAAAAGAAACTTTAAAATCTTCTTTCTTTAAGTCTTTGTAAAATTCTGATAAAACTTCAGATCTAACCATACCTTTATAAACAACAGTTTTAGAACTAAGTGATGCGAAATAAAATTCGCATTCCCCGATAGCATTTTTTGTATTATCCCTTATCCTTTTTTCAATTCTTTTTCTTAGTTGAAACAAGAGCATTTCAATATCTCTACTATCATCTTTTTCTAAGCAGACGATCCATTGGTTTATAAATGGTGCGTTTGCTTTTGCTAAAACTCCTAATGTTTCATTTTTATTAGGTACATTTCTCCAATATGTTTCTTTAAAATTTAATTCTTTAGCTTCTTCATCGCATATAAGTTTTGATTCTTTAACTTTTAATTCATTATTTGGCATAAAAATCATGCCTAAACCTCGTTTTTCGTAGCTTTTAGTATTTAAATTTAATTCTCTATCTAAAAATTCCCATGGAATTGAACATAAAATTCCTGCCCCATCACCAGAATCACTATCTCCTCCGCATCCTCCTCTATGCTCCATACAATTAAGACCTTTTAAAGATTGCTTTAATATCCAATTACTTTCTTTGCCATCAATATTTGCTATAAAACCAACACCACAAGCATCTTTCTCTCCAATAATTCCATTTGGAGAATAACTATCTTGATATGGTTCGTTGCTTCTTTTGATACTCCCTCGCATAGATTATTTAACTATATAAGAAAATTTATCTATTTCTATTATAAAAATGAATTTCAAAATACAAAGCAAAAATAATGAAGAATTACTAAACAAATTAAAATTTTATTTTTAAATCAAAAAAAATCAAAAATGCTTTAGATATGACTCGTAAAAGGTTATGATGTTTTGATATGTATTTTTATCTATTAATATAGATGCCGACCATTTCCCAATTAATTGGATCAGAAAGAAAACGTCTGACAAGAAAAACAAAATCTCCTGCACTAAAATCTTGTCCAGAGAGAAGAGGAGTATGTACAAGAGTTTATACATCTACTCCTAAAAAACCTAATTCTGCCTTAAGAAAAGTTGCCAGAGTTAGACTAACTTCTGGTTTTGAAGTTACCGCATATATTCCAGGAATCGGACATAATTTACAGGAGCACTCTGTAGTCCTTCTTAGGGGAGGAAGAGTTAAAGATCTGCCGGGTGTAAGATACCATATAATAAGGGGAACTTTAGATACTGCAGGAGTCAAAGATAGACGTCAATCCAGGTCTAAATACGGTGCAAAAGCTCCTAAAAATGATTAATTTTTTAACTTCAATTCTTTTCTAAAATGTCACGTCGTAATGCAGCAGTAAAAAGACCGGTTTTACCAGACCCTCAATTTAATAGTCGTCTTGCCTCAATGATGATTTCTAGATTGATGAAACATGGTAAAAAATCTACTGCACAAAAAATATTATCAGATGCTTTCTCCCTAATCAGTGAGAGAACAGGTGGAAATGCTGTGGAATTATTTGAAACAGCCGTAAAGAATGCAACCCCTTTAGTAGAGGTTAGAGCTAGAAGAGTTGGAGGTGCAACCTATCAAGTTCCTATGGAAGTTCGTCAAGAGAGAGGAACTGCTATGGCACTAAGATGGCTTGTTACTTTTTCAAGAGGAAGAAATGGAAAGAGTATGTCGCAAAAGTTAGCAGGTGAATTAATGGATGCGGCTAATGAAACTGGCAGTGCAGTTAAGAAGAGAGAAGATACTCATAAAATGGCAGAAGCTAATAAGGCTTTTGCTCACTACAGATACTAATTTCGACCCAAAATGGTCCTTATTTAGTTTATTATTAAACAAAAGTTTATTTGATTAAATAAACTTAAGCTATTTAGCAAATCATTCTATTTGGAGTTTTAACATTGGCACGCGACTTTCCCCTTGAACGAGTAAGGAATATAGGTATAGCCGCTCATATTGACGCTGGTAAGACAACTACTACTGAAAGAATACTTTTTTATTCAGGCGTTGTTCACAAAATAGGAGAAGTACATGACGGTGCTGCGGTAACAGATTGGATGGCCCAAGAAAGAGAGAGAGGAATTACTATCACAGCTGCTGCTATTTCTACAAGTTGGCAAGATCATAGAATCAATATTATTGATACTCCAGGTCACGTTGATTTTACAATTGAAGTAGAAAGATCAATGAGAGTTTTAGATGGAGTTATAGCTGTATTTTGTGCGGTAGGAGGAGTTCAGCCACAGTCAGAAACTGTTTGGAGACAAGCTGATAGATATTCTGTTCCACGAATGGTTTTCGTTAATAAGATGGATAGAACAGGAGCAGACTTCTTAAAAGTTAATCAACAAATTAAAGACCGTCTTAAAGCAAATGCTTTTCCTATTCAACTTCCAATAGGAGCTGAAGGTGATCTTTCAGGAATTATCGATTTAGTAAGTAACAAGGCTTATTTATATAAAAATGATTTAGGAACTGATATTGAGGAAGCTCCAATACCAGATGAGATGAAAGATGAGGCATTGGAATGGAGAAGTAAATTAATGGAAAGTGTCGCAGAAAATGATGAAGAACTAATTGAAATATTTTTGGATAAGGGAGAATTGACTGAGGATCAATTAAAAAAAGGGATTAGAGAGGGAGTTCTCAAGCATGGATTAGTTCCTGTTTTATGTGGATCAGCCTTTAAAAATAAAGGGGTTCAATTAGTTCTAGATGCAGTAGTTGATTATTTACCAGCTCCAATTGATGTAAAACCAATTCAAGGTGTTTTACCAAATGGTAAAGAAGATGTTAGACCATCGGATGATAATGCTCCTTTCAGTGCTCTAGCTTTCAAAGTTATGTCCGATCCTTATGGGAAACTAACTTTTGTAAGAATGTATTCTGGAGTGCTTTCTAAAGGCAGTTATGTTATGAATTCAACTAAAGATGCTAAAGAGAGAATCTCAAGATTAGTTATCTTAAAAGCTGATGAAAGGGAAGAAGTTGATGAATTAAGAGCAGGAGATTTAGGTGCTGTTTTGGGCTTGAAGAATACAACAACAGGGGACACATTATGTAACACCGATGATCCTATAGTATTAGAAACTTTATTTATCCCTGAACCTGTTATTTCAGTTGCTGTAGAACCAAAAACCAAAGGAGATATGGAGAAGCTTTCTAAAGCTTTACAAGCCTTATCTGAAGAAGATCCAACGTTTAGGGTAAGTACAGATCAAGAGACTAATCAGACTGTTATCGCTGGTATGGGTGAACTACATTTAGAAATACTAGTTGACCGAATGTTGAGAGAGTTTAAAGTTGAGGCAAATATAGGAGCCCCTCAAGTTTCTTACAGAGAAACAATCAGATCAAGCTCCAGGGGTGAAGGTAAATATGCAAGACAAACAGGAGGTAAAGGACAATATGGACATGTAGTTATTGAAATGGAACCTGCCGAAGTCGGTAAAGGTTTTGAATTTGTTAATAAAATTGTTGGAGGAACAGTTCCAAAAGAATATATCGGACCAGCCTCAAATGGAATGAAAGAAACCTGTGAATCAGGGGTTCTTGCCGGTTATCCGCTGATTGATGTAAAAGTAACACTAGTCGATGGTTCGTTCCACGATGTAGACTCATCTGAAATGGCCTTCAAAATTGCAGGTTCAATGGCTTTTAAGGATGGAGTTAAAAAATGCAATCCTGTCCTATTAGAGCCTATGATGAAAGTCGAGGTCGAAAGTCCTGATGATTTTCTTGGATCTGTAATTGGAGATCTCTCCTCAAGGAGAGGTCAAGTCGAAGGACAATCTGTCGATGATGGATTGTCTAAAGTACAGGCTAAAGTGCCTCTAGCTGAAATGTTCGGCTATGCCACTCAACTCCGATCAATGACTCAAGGTCGGGGTATATTCTCAATGGAGTTCGCAAATTATGAGGAAGTTCCTCGTAATGTTGCTGAAGCTATCATTTCCAAGAATCAGGGCAACTCCTGATCTCTAAACCAAACACTCTTTAACCCTCGATTCTTTAATTCAAATGGCTCGCGAGAAGTTCGAAAGGAACAAACCACATGTCAACATAGGTACTATTGGCCACGTTGATCATGGAAAAACAACCCTGACTGCTGCTATTACAAATGTTCTAGCTAAAAAAGGTCAAGCACAGGCTCAAGATTATGGAGACATTGACGGTGCTCCAGAAGAAAGAGAACGTGGTATTACAATTAATACGGCACACGTTGAATACGAAACTGAAGGCAGACATTATGCCCATGTTGACTGTCCAGGGCACGCTGATTATGTGAAAAACATGATCACTGGTGCAGCTCAAATGGATGGTGCAATTTTAGTTTGTGCAGCAACAGATGGCCCTATGGCTCAAACAAAAGAGCATATTCTTTTAGCAAAACAAGTTGGAGTTCCTGCTTTGGTTGTTGCATTGAATAAATGTGACATGGTAGATGATGAAGAAATTATTGAACTTGTTGAAATGGAAATCAGAGAACTTCTTGATAGTTATGATTTCCCAGGAGATGACATACCCATCGTTCAAGTTTCAGGTCTAAAAGCTTTAGAAGGAGATTCTACTTGGGAATCTAAAATTGAAGAATTAATGACTGCCGTTGACGCCAGTATTCCTGAACCTGAAAGAGAAATAGACAAGCCATTTTTAATGGCAGTTGAAGATGTATTTTCTATCACAGGTAGAGGGACAGTTGCCACTGGAAGAATAGAGAGAGGAAAAGTAAAAGTTGGGGAAGAAGTTGAAATAGTTGGAATAAGAGATACTAGATTGACTACTGTCACAGGTGTTGAAATGTTCCGTAAACTTCTTGATGAAGGTATGGCTGGAGACAATGTTGGACTACTTTTACGTGGTGTTCAGAAAGAAGATATCGAAAGAGGTATGGTTCTTGTTAAAAAAGGTTCGATTACTCCTCATACAAAATTTGAAGGAGAAGTTTATGTCCTTAAAAAAGAAGAGGGTGGTAGACATACACCTTTCTTCGCTGGTTACCGACCACAATTTTATATAAGAACAACAGATGTAACTGGACAAATCACTGCATTCACATCTGATGATGGAGCCAATGTTGAAATGGTAATGCCAGGTGACAGGATAAAAATGACTGGAGAATTAATTTGTCCAGTTGCGATTGAACAAGGTATGCGCTTTGCTATTCGCGAAGGGGGTCGTACTATTGGAGCTGGTGTTGTTTCTAAAATTATTGAATAATTTTCTTTAATTTTATGAAGTTAACCTTTGATAATCTAAAATAGTTAAATACAGAGATATGGGTTATTGATTATCAATAACCCCTTTATAAAGAGATTAATTTAAACTTATGACAGCTTCACTTACTCAACAAAAAATACGTATCAGATTAAAAGCCTTCGATAGAAGAATGCTAGATTTGTCTTGTGACAAAATAATTCAAACTGCAGATACAACCGCAGCTTCAGCTATAGGACCTATTCCATTACCAACTAAAAGAAAAATTTATTGCGTTTTAAGATCCCCTCACGTAGATAAAGATTCTAGAGAGCATTTCGAGACTAGAACTCATAGAAGAATAATTGATATTTATAGTCCTTCTGCTAAAACTATAGATGCTTTAATGAAATTGGATCTTCCTAGTGGTGTAGACATAGAAGTTAAATTATAAGAAATCCCGAATAGAACTTTAATTCACTAAAATATAAAAAACATTTGAGGTTTAAATGGGAGAGCTTTCAGTAAGGGAATTACCATTATTTCCTCTCCCAGAAGTTGTTCTTTTTCCACAAGAAGTCCTGCCACTACATATCTTTGAATCTAGATACAGAATTATGCTTAAATCTGTACTTGAATCAGATTCAATGTTTGGAGTAATTAAATGGGATCCCAATAAAAAAAGTATGGCTAACGTTGGCTGTTGTGCTCAGATAATTAAACATCAAACTGCTGAAGATGGTAGAAGTAATATAATTACTTTGGGACAGCAAAGATTTCAAATTCTTGAAATTGTAAGATCTACACCTTATTGTTCAGCAATGGTGAGTTGGATCACTGATGAAAATATTGAAAGTTTTCAAAGCTTAGACCTTTTAAGAGATTCAGTCACTGAAGCCTTAAATGATGTAGTTAAACTAACTAGTAAATTAACTAATTCTCAGAAAGTTCTTCCCGAAAAGTTACCTGAGAACCCTATGGAACTGTCTTTTTGGATCGGTGCTCATCTGGGAGGGCCAGTCGCTGAAGAGCAGCAAAAACTTTTAGAGGAGAGGAACACACATACTCGTTTACAAAGAGAGTTTGAAATGTTAGATCATACTAGAAAACAATTAGCAGCTAGAACAGCTTTAAAAGAAAGTTTTCCCGATATCAAAGAAAATTAAATGTCCATTTTTTTAATATCTTCCCTTGTTATATTTTTAACTTTATTATTTTCTTCTTTAATACTTTGGAGAATTAATACTAGAAAATATATTTCTTCGAGAACTGTAGCTACAGCATATGATTCCTGGACTCAAGATAAATTACTAGAAAGATTATGGGGAGAGCATATACATCTAGGTTTCTATCCTCTAAATAAAAATATTGATTTTAGAGAGGCTAAAGTTCAATTTGTACATGAATTAGTAAGTTGGAGTGGTTTAGATAAATTACCTAGAGGTTCTAGGGTTTTAGATGTCGGTTGCGGAATAGGTGGAAGTTCTAGAATTCTCGCGAATTATTATGGATTTAATGTCACTGGAATAACTATTAGTCCAGCTCAAGTAAAAAGAGCAAAAGAACTTACACCTTATGAATGTAAATGCAACTTCAAAGTTATGGATGCTTTGGATTTGAAATTTGAAGAGGGAATATTTGATGGTGTTTGGAGTGTTGAGGCAGGAGCCCATATGAATAATAAAACTAAATTTGCAGATCAAATGTTAAGAACTTTAAGACCTGGAGGATATTTAGCGTTGGCTGATTGGAATTCAAGAGATTTACAAAAGCAACCCCCATCCATGCTTGAAAAAATAATCTTAAAACAATTACTTGAACAGTGGGTACATCCTAAATTTATAAGTATCAATGACTTCAGTAGTATTCTTATAAATAACAAAAATAGTTCAGGTCAAGTGATATCCTCTAATTGGAATTCTTTTACGAATCCCTCTTGGTTTGATTCAATATTTGAAGGAATGAGAAGACCTAATGCAATTTTATCCCTTGGTCCAGGAGCGATCATAAAATCTATTAGAGAGATACCTACAATACTATTAATGGATTGGGCCTTTAAGAAAGGTTTAATGGAATTTGGAGTTTATAAATGTAGAGGTTAATTAGTCTAAATTAATCTTTTCTGATAAATAACACCCAAAGTCGATCAAATGTTTACATAAGGGTTGTATTTTTTTCTTTAATTTATTAAATGCTTCAATATTAGTTTTAGTATTTATTTCAACATCAACATAGATAATATATTCTCCTAGTTCTCTCTTTGAAGGTCTAGATTCTATTTTACTCATATTAAATCCAAATTCTGCAATATAATTTAAAGCTTCTAGTAAAGCACCAGGATTATTTGAGAGTAATGAGAAGGCAAAACTTGCAATATTGGCTCTATCTACAATGTATTCTTTACTCAACAATACAAATCTTGTGCAATTACCCGGGACATCATTAATAGGAAATGCTAATTCTTGAAGTCCTTCTATTTCAATAAGAGATTTCGAACCAATAGCTGCTCTAAATGAGCTTCCTTTTACCATTTGCACAGCTTCTGAAGTTGATTTTGTAGATAAAGTAATAGCTTCTGGAAGGTTTTCAGATAGCCATTCTGAGCATTGAGCTAAAGCTTGTGGATGAGATAACACCTCAGATATTTCTGAAATCTTGCCATCACTAATTAATGCATGTTTTATTGGCAAAACAATTGCTTTATTTATATTAATATCAGAAAATTTCCAAAGCGCATCTAAAGTTGTTGTTACTCCCCCTTCAACAGAATTCTCAATGGGCACTATTGCTGCATCACAATTGTTGTAGGCTATTGATTTAATAACCGAATACAGCCCGTTACATGGTACAAATAAAGGTGACTTAAAATTAGCAAGCTTTGATAAAATATGAGCTGCTTTTTCAGCGTATGTCCCTTTAGGGCCTAAATATGCAACTTGTTTGCTCATGGTAAATTGTAATAAAAAAAGAGATCAAATAAGCATTGGAGGTATATAGAAAATGCTTTTAGCTTTTGATGCAAAACAGAAACTTAAACTTTCTGTTACGAGGAATAAAGAATATCTTTCTAAATATCTTTTGGAGGAAGAAAGAGTTGTTGGAGCAATGCTAGACCCAAATAAATTAGAACCTGAAGGGGAAGGAATGTATAAATATACTGTAACAAGTTTCAAGGTTTTTCAATTAGATGTTAAACCTGTTGTATCAATTGCAGTTGAGAATAATGAGGGTGTTTTAAAAATGAGTGCTCTTGATAGTACATTAGACGGTTTAGGCATGGTTGAAGACTTTAATTTAATTTTGAAAGCAAATTTGGAGGCAACTGATTTTGGGTTAGAAGGTGAAGCCTTACTAGGAGTTTCAGTAAGTCAACCACCTCTTTTGAAACTTTTACCAAAGAAAATTTTAGAATCTACAGGTCATTCAGTCTTGAATGGAATTTTATTAGGAATAAAATCTAGAGTTCAACAACAATTAATAAAAGATTTTGTAAATTGGTGTGAATTAAATCAGATTTAACTTATTCAAGAAACTTTTTCTATGCAGATTCGTTAGCCCATTTTCTTTAAGACTTGAAAAGTGTTGTTTGGTACCATATCCTTTATTTTTAAATATGAAATATCCAGGATATTTGCTTTCTAATCTTTCCATCAAAGAGTCACGCATTACTTTAGCAATTATGCTTGCAGTAGCTATTGAAATAAATTTAGAATCACCTGAAATAATATTTCTTTGATTACCCTCCCAAAGTCTTAATGGTAATGGGCCGTCAATTAATAGTTCAGATGGCATATGTTTTAACTTTTTAACTGCTCTTATCATTGAAAGTTCAGTTGCATGTCTTATCCCCAACAAATCTATTTCTCTTACTGAAGACTGCCCTAAACCGTAATCTGATGATAATGCAATAATTTTAGGAAAAACATCTTTTCTTTTTTTTGGAGTTAATTTTTTACTATCATTAACCCCTAATTTCTTGAGAGTTAATCCACTTTTCTTAGAAAGAACTACAGCAGCAGAAAATACAGGTCCAAAAACCGAACCACGACCTACTTCGTCAATACCTATCTCAGAATCTTTATTCAATATTTGCAGATGATCTCCTTCTTTTTCTTCTTGAATTATCCATTTCATCTGTTGTTTCTATTTCATCGTTCTCATTTGTTACTTTTGGCAATTTTTTGTCGGGATTCACTTCTTTAGAGTAATCTGCTTCAACCTCTTCTGTTGAATCAAAAGTTGAGGTTATTTTATTTTTATTCTCAATTGTAACTTTATTATTTGTTTTTAAATTTTGCTCAGAAGCATCTTTTTCCTTGTTCTTAACATCTTCCAAACGTACTAAGTGATTACTACTTAGATATTCCTTTCCTAATTTAATTAATGGATTAATACCCAATTGGCTGTAAACAATTTTTTCATCATTACTAAGCTCAACCGTGATAACTTTCTTTTCTCTACGATTATTTGTATTTGGTAATTCATTATCATTCCCCCTTTTATTGGTATGGTCATCTTCTTTAATGGTATTTTTGGTTTTAGTTAACTCTTCCCTAATGATCGTTTCCTGATTTTCAATTAATTGAATGGGAGTTAAATCTGAGATTTTAGTTTCATTTAATTTACTGGATTTTTTTGCATTTTGATTAGTTTTTAAAGAAATATTTTTATAATTTGGTAATTTCTCTTTATGCCCTAATCCATTGCAGTTAGTACATTTAGTGCCAAATAATTCATATATATTTTGACCTTGTCTTTTTCTTGTTAATTCAACTAAACCTAACTCAGTTAATTGAGCTATCTGTGGCCTTGCTGAATCATCTTTAATAGCTGAAGTAAAATGTTCAAGTAACTGAAATTGATCTCTTCGAGATTCCATATCTATAAAATCTATAACTAAAACTCCCCCAATATTTCTTAATTTCATTTGCCTAGAAATTTCTATAGCGGCTTCACAATTCGTCCATAAAACAGTTTGTCTTGAATTAGCTGATCTTGTGAAAGATCCAGAATTAACGTCAATTACTGTTAATGCTTCAGTAGGTTCAATAATTATATAACCTCCTGAAGGTAAATCTACTCTTGGCTGAAGCGCCTTCTGAATAGTTTTATTAATTTGGTATTTTTCTAAAATATGTTCATTTATTTCATTATTGTGAAAAACAAGATCCAAATTAGAGTCATTATTAACTAAAAAGTCTTTTGCTTTTTCGAGAGCGATTTTGTTATCAATTACAATTTTATTAGTTGATGATTTGATACAATCTCTTAAAATTTTTAATGAAAAATTCTCATCTCTACTTATTAAATCTGGTGGATGAGTACTCTCTGAATTTTTTAATACTTGATCCCATTGTTGAATTAAATTTTCTAAATCTTCAATAAGTAATTCTTCTTTGATTTGTTCTGCTTCAGTTCGAAATAATAATCCTGTGCTAGGCGGTTTAATTAAAACTCCAAGAGCTCTTAAACGACTTCTTTCAGTCTCAGTATTTATCTTCCTAGAAATATTGACTCCTTGTCCATATGGTTGCAGTATCAAATATTTACCAGGTAATGAGATATTACCTGTAAGTCTAGGTCCTTTATTTCCAGTAGGTTCTTTCATTACTTGCACGAGAACTTTTTGTTTTGGTTCAAGAAGTTCAGTAATTCCTACAACACCTTTTTTTAATCTTAATGGACCTAGATCTGATACATGAATAAAGCCATTTTTTTCACTTTCTCCAATATCTATAAAGGCAGCATCAATACCTGGAAGAACATTTTCAACAGTTCCTAAAAAAATATCCCCGATTTGATATTGACCTTGTGCGACGATTAATTCATCAACTTGGTCATCTGTGAGTAGTGCTGCAATACGCGCCTGCTCAGCTATTACAATTTGCTGAGACATAAAATGTTTTAAAGTATGTTATGAATTTTTGAAAATCGATGAAAAATAAATAATTACATATTTAATTATTCGCTAGCAATTTCTTGAAAGCTTAATTTATTAGATTTTTAAAATAATTAGTAGCAGTTTGACTTGCTAAGTGTTTTAGTTTTAGACGACTTTCAAACGATTTGAAATTGATTAAATAGCTATGATTATTTCTTAAATTAAATCATAACCACCTTTATATTAACATCTAATTCCCGCTTAAGTACATTGTCCATTATTCTTATGTAGGTTAAGTTTAGAAATTTTTTTAAAGTGGTTAAAGTCAACGAAAATTATTTAAAACTCAAAGCAGGATATTTATTTCCTGAAATTTCAAAAAGAGTTAATAACTATACTCAAGCTAACAGCAGTTCGAAAGTCATCAAGCTTGGAATAGGTGATGTAACGGAGCCGCTACCTAAAGCTTGTGTTAATGCTATGGGAGAAGCATTAAATGAAATGGGAACAAATAACGGATTTAAAGGTTACGGCCCAGAGCAAGGCTATGGATGGCTTAGGGAAAAAATTTCTGTTAATGATTTTATTTCAAGAGGGTGTCAAATCTCATCTGAAGAAATATTTGTTTCTGATGGTTCAAAATGCGATAGTAGCAATATTTTAGATATTCTTGGGGATGATAATTTAATTGCCGTAACTGATCCGGTTTATCCTGTTTATGTCGATACTAATGTGATGACTGGGAGAACAGGAGAAACACTTCAAAATGGTACTTATCAAGGATTAGAATATTTAGCGATTAATGAAGAAAATAATTTTCAACCTGAAATCCCAAAAAAGAAAGTTGATATTGTTTATCTTTGTTTTCCAAATAATCCAACTGGGGCAACAATTACCAAACAAGAATTGAAAAAATGGGTTGATTATGCTAACGAAAACAAGTCTTTGATTCTTTTCGATGCAGCTTATGAAGCTTTTATTCAAGACAAAAATATTCCTCATTCAATATATGAGATTGAGGGGGCAAAAAATTGTGCTATCGAATTTAGATCTTTCTCAAAAAATGCAGGATTTACTGGAGTTAGATGTGCTTATACAGTAATACCAAAAAATCTATCAGGACAAAATTCAAAAGGGGATAAAATTGATTTATGGTCATTATGGAATAGGCGACAATGTACTAAATTTAATGGAGTAAGCTATATCGTACAAAGAGGAGCTGAGGCGGTATATTCTTCACAAGGTAAAAAAGAGGTTAATTCTTTAATTGACTTTTATATGAAAAATGCAGAAATTATGCAAAATAAGCTCAGAAGTGCAGGTTTTAAAGTTTATGGAGGTGATAATGCACCATATGTTTGGATAAAAGTACCAGATAGAATGACTTCTTGGGACTTTTTTGATTACTTACTTGAAAAAGCTGATGTCGTAGGCACCCCAGGAAGTGGATTTGGATTGGCGGGTGAGGGCTATTTTCGATTATCTGCTTTCAATTCAAGATTGAATGTTAATAATGCAATGGAACGAATAATTAATATATAATAGTTAATAGTTTTTCTTGTAATTACAATCAAAAAGTAATGTCAAATATAAAGTTTGAAAAAGGGGAAAATAATAACGCAGCAGTGTTGGAGAAAAAAACAGCTGCGTTAAAAAATAAATCACCAAAATACAAAGTTTTACTTCATAATGACCCAGTTAATTCAATGGAGTATGTCACTAATGCACTTAGAGAAGTAGTACCACAACTAAGCGAACAAGATGCTATTTCTATTATGCTTGAAGCTCATAATACTGGTGTTGGTTTAGTTATCGTATGTGATTTAGAGCCTGCTGAATTTTATTCAGAATCTTTGAAATCAAAAGGGATATCAAGTTCAATTGAAAAAGAAGATTAATTAGCTTCTTATTAATGAATTAGTTTTAAATACTTTTAAACTTTTGCTGCAGTAAGCTTTCTTTCTGCTAATTTACGAACTTTTAAAGAATCATTTAAGGATGATTTACCATAATTTCTTTCCAAAATATTAATAACTGTTTTTCCAAATTCGTCATCTTTGTTATCAAAAGCTTCTAAACATACCTCTCCAAGTTTTTTACCAAGAGGACCAGGATTCCATAAAAGTTTTCTTGCTGTCCAAGGCATCATACTCATTGGATTATAACTAGGTTTTAATATATTGTTTTCTATGGCGTACTTTTCTAAAAGAGTATGCGGTTGTAAACCTATAAAAAATATTGCTGGATCTACTAAACCTTTCCCAAAGATATTTTCTAGCTCTCTATGATAAGCAATGGTTTGTTTAATTGTATTAGGGGTTTCATCAAAAACATTAAATGAGTAATTCACTGAGACATGATTTCTAAACCCTGCCTCAACAAGCAATTTACAGTTTTCAAGTACAGTTTTAAGGTTATATGCTAATCTCATTTTTCTAACAAGTTCTTGAGATCCTGATGTAATCCCGATCTCAAAATAACTCATTCCTGTATCAACCATTAATTGAGCTAATTCACGGTCAATATTATCGGCCCTAATATATGCCGCCCACTTAAGATCAGTCCAACCCTGATCTTTTATAGCTTGAAGAAGTAATTTCGCATCTTGAATATGATTTTTTGTTGGAATGAATTGAGCATCAGTAAACCAAAAACCTCTTACGCCCATCTCATAAAGTTGCTTCATTTCTTCAATAATTTCATTTACGGGATTAACTCGAACTTTTTTACCCTCTACAACTCCATAAACGCAAAAACAACAATTATGTGGACAACCTCTTTTGGTTTGAACTCCTACATAATAATCACCACCCTCTATGTACCAATCAAATTCAGCCCAAATAGATTTAATATATTTGTAGTTACAAGCTGTTTTAATTGTTCCGGATGGCTGTTCATGTATTAATTTATTTCTAGGCTTTTGCCCAGCAAGATAACATCTTTCTTTGATAATAGAATCACCCTTAATAACTTTTTCGATAAGGTTCTCACCTTCTCCAACAGAGATTATTGTACCTTTGGGTAATAATTTACCTAGCTGTTCGTAGAAAACGCTTACAGCTCCTCCCCCTAAAATCACTTTTACAGACTTGTTATATTTCTGAGCTCTATTGAGACCCACCTTAACTAAGGATGTATTTCTATTAATTTCTTCATAATGTGATGTTATTAACTTTAGGCCTCCCCAAGCACCTCTAATTTTTTTTAAAATATTATTCGAGTAAAAAACTTCAAATGAGTTCTGCAAAGGGTTGCCGCTTCTTCCGTCAACTGGTGCATATATTTGTATGTCCCTCCAAGAATAGACGATTAGGTGAGGTCTGAATTGGTCAATTTTTCTTTTAAGATATTTAGAAACATTATTTAGAGGTACTATTGCTAAATCTATGAATTGTTGTTCTATCTCTGGAAAACACTTATGAATATGATCTGCTAAGTAAATAGGCCCTATTGGAAATATCGGGTTGCATGGGAGTCTAACAATGAGAACTTTTTTAAAAGATTCTCTATTAAGCTCTTTAGCTATATTGTTTAAAGGAAAGTTAAACTTCATAAAAGAGATTTTAATTGATCTCACGTGAAGAATCTAACTATTTTATTACCCTTTCGGTGATTTTTTGAAAATAAATCCTGAAAGAATTTAACTCTTTTTTTAGTTAGATGTCTGAAATCATATATTTCCAACAAACATTTAGAAGTTTAATGCCATCTATCCATCTTGATATATTTGGTGCTCCAGACTGCCTTGCATAATATCTGACAGGGTAATTTAAGATTTTAATATTATTATTTGCCGCTTCAAAGATTATTGTAAAATCGCCAAAAGGATCTGACTTTGATTCCCAACTACCATTTTTTTTCATCAAATTAAAAAACTTCCTCGAGAAAACTTTTGTTCCACATAGCGAATCAGATATCGGTTTGTTTATTAAAATTGATAAAAATATTGCAAAACATCTATTGCCAATATAATTTGCCCATCTCATGGCATCTTTTTCCATTGGAAAAGTTGTCCTAGAACAATTTACTAGTATATTTTCATTTTTTGTTGATTCCATTATGGCATCAATACTATCGTCAATATCAACGGTTAAGTCAGAATCAATAATTGCTAGAGTATCTCCAGTTGATATATTGAACCCTTCAACAACAGCGTTTTTCTTTCCCTTTGAAGTTTGTTTTAAAAGTGATATTTTAAAGTTTTTTGAAAAGTCTTTAGTAAGATTTTCCAACATTTGAAAAGTATTATCTTTACTATTTCCCTCTACAAATATTATTTCGATTTTATTTGGTATTTTTTTAAATTTATTTAAGGCTTTGATTAAAAGTTCTTTATTACCTTCTTCATTTTTTGCAGGAATAAGTATTGAAATCATATGATCATTTAAATTTTCATGATATTTGTAAAATATGATTTCTATTTCAAATGCAAGGTGCTTAATTATTGGTAACTTACGTAAAATATTTTTTATAGACTGGGGAACTAATTTGGTTTGTATTGGAGTTAATTTTTTTGCTTTCCATCTGATAGATCTGTAATTATAGATTTCTGCTAATGATTCAACATCACATAAAGTAATTCTTGCTGTATTTGTTGTTTCCCTAAATATTCTGGAATCTAATTTCAGCCATCTTGTAATTGGTTCCCAGGTATTACCTCTTACTTTAAGAGAAATAAATTCATTATTATCCTTAAATAATTGGTGGAGTTTATTATTTGTTAAATTCCAAGTATTTACTGATTTCATTTTTTAAAAATTTGACGAAGTATAATACTAACCTATTAGATTTTTTTGATTAATTTCCAAGGAAATATAACTTCATTTTCATAAATAATTTTAAAGGAGTCATCTTTTTTTTGATCTTCTTTTGGCAAGATGGACCAAGCAAGTTCTGATGTTTTTAAACTTTTGATGCTCTCGATACCGTCTCCTAAATTAGGTGTTAAAAGAGCAATTCTAATGATTTTTGATTGTGAAACAGTATTTATAAAGCTGCTCTTATCAACTTTTATTTTTCGACTATTGATTGTTTTCAAAGAAGAGATATTTTCCATAGTCTCTCTTAGTTCTCTCGATCTATCTGTAAAAAGACCTGATTGCAAAAAACAGGATGTCATTAAATAGGGTCCAACAATTAATATAGATATCAATGTTGATGTGCTTTGAGTATTTTTGATGAAATTCCAAGCTAATGCAAATAGTACTAATCCTCCAATTAAGAATGTATTCT
>QBXG01000023.1:0-21558 GCA_003283445.1 Prochlorococcus sp. AG-321-D23
AGATGCATTTATATATATAAAAATACTTATCTATTCTAGATTGTAAACTCTTACTTTTCTTTAAAATCAATAGATGAAATTTTCAACTCTCTACCTCTAATAATTTCTTCCAAATTTAAATTACAACAAGGAGATTTATAACCATTATCTTTCTTTGGATAATATGAATTTTTACATTTAGAGCATCTGCCCTCAAAAGGAATAGTTTCAATAATAATCTCAGAAGAATCTAACCATGAGCCAAACACAGCAGCATTAAAAGTATTAATTAACGAAATTGGCTCTACACAAGTAAATTCCCCAATCTTAAGATTAATTTTTTCAACAACTATTTTTTCTTTGTTTTTTTTCTCTGCCCATTCTTCCATAGAGAGAATCAAGCATTTGGTCATATCTACTTCATGCACAATTATCTATCTCCATTTTTTATCAACCGCCATATTACATTTATCAAAAATCCATTCTGGCTTTGATTTCCTTGGAAGCTGACCACTTACTACTAGATGTGCAATGGAATCACAAATAACCCTGGTTGCTAGTAAAGATGTCATATCGCTGACATCGTATGGGGGCGAAACCTCTACCAGCTCAAGTCCGCATACATTTACATTTCTAATTATGTATTCTAAAAGTTTTAATGCTTCTCGAGGTAACAAACCTCCAGGCTCAGGCCAACCAGTTCCTGGTACAAATCCAGCATCAATACAATCAATATCAAAAGAAATATATACACAGTCAGTTCCATCTGTGGCTTTTTCAATGGCAAAATCTGCGGCTTCTTTTAAACCCATATCGCAAATATCAGTAACTGTTAAAACATTCGTACTTCGTTCCCTGCAAATTTTTACTCCTTCTCTTGGGACTTGCCACCCTCCAATTCCTAGTTGAACGAGATTTTTGGCTGGTGCATTTTTCATGTTAGTTGCATGAAACCATGGACAGGTATGCATTCTTTCATCCAAATCTGTTTCTTGAGTATCTACATGTCTATCAAAATGAATAATTCCAACTTTTTTATACCCTAAATGGCGGCAAACACCTCTTACAGTGGGGAATCCTATCGAATGATCTCCTCCTAATATGATTGGGAACGCACCACTCGCAAAAATATGAGCGATGCCCTTTGAAATTTGATCAAAACTTTTTTCATTATTTGCTGGGATTGTAAAAATATCACCTACGTCGCATATAGAAATTTGCTCTCTTAGGTCAACACCCATTTCGTAATTATAGGGAGTATAGAGAGCAGAAATTTTTCTTATACCTTGAGGACCAAATCTTGTTCCTGGTCTATATGTAGTTCCAGAATCATGCGGTACCCCAACTATCGCAACATCATAATTTCCTACTTCATTTACATTTTCAACATATGGGGCTTTCATAAATGTATTAATCCCAGCAAAATGAGGTAACTCTCCTCTTGAAAATGTAGATATTTTTCTATCGACTATACTTTTAGCGGCTTCTAAACCATATTCCTTAGCTCGAGCAACTTCGCTTTCCCATCCTTTTAAAGGTAATTTTGATTCTTTATCTAAGGCATCCATTCCTTCGCTGGGATGTTTTCTTGCAAATTCAGAATTTTGACTTGATTCAGTTGTCACTGTTTAAAAAATTACACACTTAATTAAATACTGTCAAAAAAAATCAAATCAAACAATAAACTAATAAAAAAAAATAATGTTTTAGCTGATTAATTTTTTAATTTTATCTAATCTTATTTAACTTAATTATAAACTCCTTTTGATAATATTATTTCTTCTAACTTGAATATTTGCTTTGATCTTTTCTGTAAGAGTTGGAAGATTTGGTGGTTCTAATATTAGATAAATTCTCCCTGATTTTTCTAAAAAATTAGAATCCTCTAAAACATAAGTGCTTTGAACGTTCACTTTTTTTAACCTACGTTGATATATTTTTTGCCTTTTTTTATCTCTTCTTGAACAAAAATCCTCGCCCAATTATCAACCTCTAGAATATCTTCTAACTTTGGGTTTAAGTTGATTTTATTCAAATGTGATTCACAAGTTTTATTTATAAAGATAGGAATTTCTTGAAAAGAAATTTTTTCTTTTAGAAATTGATCTACTGCCATTTCATTTGCAGCATTAAGTACTGCAGGCATTGTTCCTGAACATTTCCCTGCCGAATATGCAAGTCCCATACATGGATATTTTACTTCGTCCGGTTTTTTAAATGTAAGTTGCCTAATCTCAGTTAAATTAAATCTTTTCCAATTAGTTTTGAACCTTTCTGGCCAACTCATTGCATATAAAATTGGGAGCTTCATATCAGGCCATCCTAATTGAGCTAGGACAGAAGAATCTTCCATCTCAATCATTGAATGAATAATACTTTGAGGATGTATAACAATTTCAATATTTTCGTAGGACGTCCCAAAAAGATAATGTGCTTCAATAACCTCCAATCCTTTGTTCATAAGAGTGGCAGAATCTACAGTTATTTTTCTCCCCATACTCCAATTTGGATGGGAAGTCGCATCTTCCACTGTGACATTTTTTAAATCCTCTACTGCCCAATCTCTAAAAGCACCTCCTGATGCAGTTAAATGAATAGCTTTTAAACCATTTGGGATTCGACCTGTTGAAAAATCGGCATTTTCATAATTAGGTAATCCTTGTATGCATTGAAAGATAGCTGAATGCTCAGAGTCCGCAGGTAAAAGTCTACTTTTGCTTTCCTTTAAAGCAGGTATAACAACAGACCCCGCGGCAATTAAGGTTTCTTTATTGGCAAGCGCAATATTTTTACCAGCCTTAATAGCTGACATTGTCGGAATAAGTCCAGCACATCCTACTATTCCAGTAATTACAGTATCGGCAGAATCCCATGCTGCCACTGAATTAATTGCCTCTCGACCACCTAAAACTATAGGAGGATTACTTATTCCTAAATTGTTAATATTATTTTTTAAATCTGTTAAAAGATTTTCATCCTCAATAGCAATAACTTCTGGTTTATGTTGACTAACTTGCTCCGTCAATAAGTCTATATTTCTCCCTGCTGAAAGAGCTACTACTTTGAATTTATCAGGCAGTTCACTTACTATTTCGAGAGTTTGAGTTCCAATTGAACCTGTTGAACCCAGCACAGTGATGTATTTCAATTTTCTCTAATATTTATAATATTTTCCCACTTAAAGGTGAATTTAAAAAATAAAAAATTTAAATTGGGTTTTTTCTTAAAATTTAGATCCTTACCCATGTTGTAAGCTCGGGGGATTGATCTATGAGTTCTACTCCTTTTTCCTTTAGTGAATTTCTTATTTTATCGGCTTCTGCATAATCTTTTTCCTTTTTTGCTACCAATCTTTTATTAATGAGGGATAGTATTTGATCTTCGTTGATTCTGTTGTCGATTATTATTTCTTCTTTTTTTAATCCAAGAATATCAGTCAGTTCTTCTAGTGTTTTAAAAGTTTCTCTAAGATGAAATTTTTCATTAGTATTTATTTCAAGGTTTTTAATTCTTTGGAATTGATTTATAAAGTTTTTTAGTGGTTTGGCTAATTCATAAATGATTGCAATTGCTCCTGCTGTATTAAGGTCGTTACTTAAAGCATTAGTAAACTTTATCTTTTTTTGAGATATTTCATAATTGATCATATCTTTATATGTTTCTTCAACAAATTCATTAGTTTCATTTACCTCAATCGATAAATTTTCTTTTTTAGTAATATCAAATAAAGAAAGAGCAATATTAATATTTTTCCATGCTTCCGAGGCACTTTTCAAAGCCTCATCGGTAAAATCGAGTGGCTTTCTATAGTTTACGGTTAAAACAAAATATCTTAGGGTCATCGGACTTGTCCCTGAATCTAATAAGTCTCTTATGGTAGTAAAGTTTTTCAAAGATTTACTCATCTTTTGTCCGTTTACATTGACCATTCCGTTATGAAGCCAATAGTTCGCAAGCTTTTTATTATTAGCTGATTCAGACTGTGCAATCTCATTTTCATGGTGAGGGAAAATAAGATCAGAACCTCCTAAATGGATATCAATTGTTTCTCCTAATTCATCTTTTACCATTGCAGAACATTCAATATGCCATCCTGGTCTACCTTTCCCCCAAGGCGAATCAAAAGATGGTTCATTCTCTTTTGCTTTTTTCCATAGAGCAAAATCTTGGGGATTTTCTTTTTTATTACTTTCATCTGTAGTAATCCTGCCCTGTTGATTTATATTTTGCTCTAGGATATTTTGATTACTCAGTTTTCCATAATTTTTATTTTTAAAAACAGAATAATAAACGTCTCCACCTCTGGCATATGCAAAACCTTTATCCTCAAGAACTTTTATAAATGAACAAATATTGCAAATATGATTTGTAGCTTTTGGCATGCTATCCGGCCTCATAATTCCTAGGGCATCCATGTCCTTATGGAATTCAGTAATATTTTTTTCTGAAACCTCATTCATAGAACTATTTTCTTCTTTTGCTCTTTTTAAAATCTTATCGTCGATATCTGTAAAATTCTGCACATACTTAACTTTGTAATCACTATAAATTAAGAACCTTCTCAGGATATCCCAAGCTATATAACTTCTCGCATGCCCAAGATGACAAAAATCATAAACAGTTACTCCACAACAGTATATCTTTACTACTTCATCTATTGGTTTAAAGACTTCAATGTTTTTGCTTAAAGTATTAAATAATTTGATCATATTAAAAAAGTATTTATTTGAAGATTATTTGGTTTCCATCCAGTTATTTCCAACTCCGATATCGACTAGAAGTGGTACGTTTAATTTCACACAATCTTCCATAGTTTCCTTTACTAAATCCTTTGTGATTTCTAAGAAATCTGGTTGGACTTCGAACAATAATTCATCATGAACCTGTAAAAGCATTTTAACTGGAATATTCATCTCTAATAATTTTTTGTTTAATTGAACCATAGCTATTTTAATAATGTCAGCACTAGAACCCTGAATAGGAGCATTTGCGGCGGCTCTTAAAGATTGAGCCTCCATTCCCGCTTTCCTAGCAGTTTGCAAATCTATTTCATATGGATCTTTTCCTATTAATCTACCAAGTCCATTTTTATCAAATTTAAATTCTCTCTTTCTTCCAAAAATTGTCTCTACATAACCTTTCGATAGAGCAAGCCTTTCTTGAAGCTCTAGAAATTTAAAAATCTTGGCATACCTTTCTTTATATTTAATCAAAAATTCTTTTGCTTCAGTCGTACTTACCCCTGTAGATCGTGCGAATTTTTTTATTCCCATTCCATAAATAACTCCAAAATTAATGGTTTTACCAACTCTTCTTTCGTCAGAATTTATGTCTTCCTTTTCAAAAATCAATCGTGCTGTTAAAGAGTGAATATCATCATTTTTGTGGAATGCATTTATAAGAATTTCTTCGTTAGCTAAGTGAGCAAGTATTCTTAATTCAATTTGAGAATAATCTGCCGATAGTAATTTCCAACCTTTTTCGGGCAAGAAGGCTTTTCTTATTCTTCTACTGAATTCTGTTCTGACAGGGATATTCTGAAGATTAGGATTACTACTGCTTAATCTCCCAGTGGCGGTAGCTGCTTGATTAAAGTTAGTATGAACTCTTCCAGTTTTTTCACTAATAAGGTTGGGAAGAGCATCAATATATGTACTTAAAAGTTTACTAAGAGTTCTATGTTTTATTAGAAAGGGAATTATCTCATGTTCTTCTACTAATCTTTCAAGAACAACTGCATCAGTACTCCAACCTGTTTTTGTTTTCCTTGATTTTTTTTTATCAAGATTTAACTTCTCAAACAATATTTCACCAAGTTGTTTTGGAGAGGATAAATTAAATTCTTGCTTTGCTATTTCAAAAACATTTTCCTCAATATTTTCTAATGTACTTTTTAATTCTCCAGATAGTTCATTTAAATAAGTGGTATCTATTCTGATACCATTCATCTCCATTTCTGATAAGACTGGCTCTAAAGGCAATTCGATTTCTTTAAATAATTTTAATAAATCCTTATTTTCATCATTAAATCGTTCTTTAAAAATTTTCGCGATCTTGTAAGTTAGGAGTACATCATAACCACAATAAGTACTTGCATCATTAATGTCGACAAATGAAAAATCTTTATTTTTCCCAACTGTTTCTTTAAAAGTTGGTGGCTTAAATCCAAATTCTCTAAAACTAATTTCACTTAATCCATGTTTTTCCTGATTATTAAGAATGTAATCTGCTAACAGGGTATCAAAAGTAACTCCTCTGAGATTTAGCCCATGGTTATAAAATATTTGTCTATCAAACTTACAATTTTGAAGTGTTTTTTCTTTCTCTGGACTTTCTATCCAAGATCTTAAATTAAAGAATACATCTTCAATTGCTAATTGATTTATCTCTTTTTTTTGCGATTGATGACTAAGAGGTATATAAAATAGATCATTAATCTCTTCGCCAAGACAAAAACCTATACCAACAAGTTCTGCATCTAGAGGATTTAAACTATTGGTCTCAGTGTCTAAGGCAACTATTTCCTTCGTAATCTCTAATCTTTTAACTAGTTGATCTAGTAATTTAAAATTATTAACTATATTTACTTTGATTTTTGGGATTTCATGTTCAGTTTCTTCTAAATCAATTGAAGCTGAAACTTTTGATTCTTTTTTCTTTTGTTTTTCCTCATTATTTTTATTAAAACCACCTTTACTAAATGCTGAATTAAAAATATCAACTTGCCTAAGTAAAGTTGATAATTCAAGTTTTTGTAGAGATTCAGATAAAGCATCTTGGTTTATTTGATTTAGTTCATATCCATTGCTTAATACCAGAGGCACTTCAACATCTATCTTTGCTAAATCTCTTGAAAGATAAGCATTGAATTTATCATTTTTTAGCTTTTCCCTAACGGCGCCTTTTATAAAACCCTGATATTTTTTATCTTCATCTTTTTGAATAATGTCCAAGGCTTTATAAATCCCGTCTAAGGTATCATTCTCTTTTAATAAATTAATAGCTGTTTTTGGTCCAACACCTTTTATTCCTGGGATATTATCAGAACTGTCACCAGTTAAGGCCTTCAGATCTACAACTCTTTCTGGATAAACTCCTAGTTTTTCTTTGACTCCATTTTCATTCATTAAAGTCGGATTACCACTTTTAGCGTAAGGACCTCCGCCCATATAGAGAACATAAATATCTTTTTGATCATCAACTAGTTGAAATAAATCTCGATCCCCAGAAAGAATATTTACACACCAACCTTTTGAGGATGCATCATTAGCAATTGTTCCTAATAGATCATCAGCTTCGAATCCTGGAGACTTAAAAATAGGTAAATTAAGACTTTCTTTCAAGATGATTTCTAGTTGTTCTATATCTTGAAAAAAAACATCTGGAGCAACATCTCTATTAGCTTTGTAATTTGGATCTAATTCATGTCTAAAAGTTGGTTTTTCTGTATCAAAAGTAATACAAACCCCTTCAGCATTAATATTTTTGCAATTATCTAGAAGACTTTTTAAAAATCCATAGGTGACACTAGTTGGAAAACCTTCTTTAGTTGTTAATCCCCCATCAACCCCTTTGCTAAATGCATAGAAGCTTCTAAAGGCTAGAGAATGGCCATCAACTAAAAGTAAAATTGGTTTTTTTGAGTCTTTGGATTTCAAACTCATTTTCTTTTATTCGCCCAAGGTGGAATATCAATAAATATTTGCTCTCCAGGTCTTAAACCTTCAATTATCGAGGTTTTATTTCCGCTACTAATACCTATTTCAATCTTTTCAAATTTAGGAGTATTATTTTTATCTACTTTTAAGACACCTTTTTCACCTTTTTCGGTGACTATCGAAACTGTCGGAACTAAGATTTTTTCTTCACTACTTTTAACTTTAAATTCAAGGTCAGCGGTCATACCAATTTTTATTTCCTCAGAGATTTCTTTAAATTTTAAAGTTACTTCGAATGAAGTTACATTATTATCTTTTACTGCCCTTTCGGCTATTTTTTTAACTATTGCTCTGTATTTATTTGAGGGGTAAGCTTCTATCCTTACAGAGGCTTCTTGACCTGTTTTTATCCTTCCAATATCACTCTCTGGAACTTTGGCAATAATTTCAAGACCTTCTGATAATTCAAAAATAAAGTTTTTAGCTTTAGAGTCCGAACTTAAATTTGAACTAGGCGTAACGTACGAACCTATCTCTGCATATTTAGCTGTTATTTTCCCTGGGTATGGAGCTTTTATAGAATAAAAATCTTTTTCAGCTTTTGCATCACTAAATTTCGCTTCGCTTGTGTTGTACTTGTTTTTATAGCTTTCATAATCCTCTTTACTAACTGCTCCTTCTTTGAATAAAAATTTTCTTCTTAAATATTCAGATTTTTGTTTTTTAAAATTTAATTCAAGTTCTTCAAGCTTATAGATGAAATCTTCATCATCGAGAGTAGCCAAAATTTGACCCTTTTCTACGAAATCACCTTCTTCTACTTTAATTTCTTCTAGTATTCCTTGTTTCCTTGGACCAATATTGCTTGTTCTAGTAGCCTTTACTTCTCCACTAGTGTTTATTGATTCAGAAAGAATTCCCTTTTCAACGGAAACTACAAAGTTGGATATGTCTTTTGATTTGTTTTTCTTAAAAGAATTACTTAAAAAGAGAAAAATAGTTGCTAAAACAATTAATGCAATTCCACTTTTTATATTTAAATTCTTTTTTATTAAATTAAGCATATTTTTTAGTAAGCAAGCAATTAAGGATATTTAGAAACTATAGTGAATAATCGAAACGATTATGATTAACTTATCCAAGGTTGGCTAAGTAAACTCTATATTACAAGAAGATGATTCTATGCCTAATTTATCTATAAATTTTTTCAAATGTTAAAAGCCGGTATTATTGGATTGCCAAATGTTGGGAAATCAACTTTATTTAATGCACTTGTTGAAAATGCAAAAGCGCAAGCTGCAAATTTCCCCTTTTGTACCATCGAGCCAAATAAAGGTATTGTTTCAGTTCCTGATCAAAGGCTTCAAGAGTTAGGTAGTTTAAGTTCTAGTCAGAATATTATCCCCACTAAAATTGAATTTGTCGATATTGCAGGTCTTGTAAAAGGTGCAAGTAAAGGTGAGGGTTTAGGAAATAAATTTCTTTCCAACATTAGAGAAGTTGATGCAATAGTTCACGTCGTGAGATGTTTTGAAGATACTGAGGTAATTCATGTTTCAGGGAAGATTGATCCTTTAGATGATATTGAGATTATTAATTTGGAGCTTAATTTGGCTGATTTGTCTCAGCTTCAAAAAAGAAGAGAAAGAATTAAAAAACAAGTTAAAACAAGTAAAGAAGCTGCACAAGAAGATTCTTTATTAGAAAAAATTGAGGATCATTTACAAAAAGGACTTTCTGTCAGGTCAATATCTTTAACTGATGAAGAAAATTTAATGATTAAACAATTGGGTTTTCTTACTGCAAAACCAATTGTTTATGCCACCAATTTAAATGAAAATGATTTAGCTGAAGGTAATGATTTCTCTTTAAAAGTGCAAGGTTTTGCAAACTCTGAAAATACCGAATGTATAAAAATTTCAGCCCAAGTTGAATCAGAATTAATAGAGTTAGAACCTGAGGATAAAAAAGATTATCTAATGGGTTTAGGCGTAGAGGAAGGAGGATTAAAATCTTTAATAAAATCTACATACAAATTATTAGGATTAAAAACTTATTTCACAACTGGAGAAAAAGAAACTAAAGCTTGGACAATAAAAGATGGGATGACTGCTCCACAAGCTGCAGGAGTAATACATACTGATTTTGAAAAAGGATTTATTAGAGCGCAGACAATTTCATATCAAAACCTAATAGATTCAGGTTCGATTGCAAATGCAAAAACTAAAGGTTTACTCAGAAGTGAAGGTAAAGAATATGTTGTAAATGAAGGAGATGTTATGGAATTTTTATTTAACGTTTGATTTATATGAAACTAATTTAGATGGATAAAAAGTAACTGGGAAACATAAAAACATTATCTCTCAAAAGTATTCTCAATCTCTTCTAAAAGATGGTTTGTTGATCTACTAAACCCATTTGTTTTTAAATAATTTTGAGCTTCTTTAAATTTCTCAGCCACTCTCTTTGCATAAGGAGTATTCATTGAAGTTTGAGTCATAGTAAAATTGATATTAAATCAATATTCAGGTTTTAAGGTACATTTTGTAAGTATTCAAAAATACAAGAATTTAAAAATAGGATTTAATACTTAGTTATAGAAATAATTAGTTTATTCTTAGAATAATTAATTAGAGTAATTATTTAATCGTTGATAATGTCTAATTTTTTTGAAGTTATTATATTTATTTTTTTAATTCTTATACTTCTCTTCTTGCTTTATAAGAGACCACTCAACCGATCAAAGAAAAAGATTAGTTTTGGATTTTTAATACCTACTGTAAAAGAAGAAGAGTATGATCCCGATATTAATACGAAGAATTGGGATTTACATAAAAATAGATTAATTAAATTTGGCAGATCTCAATATAAGGGTCTAACTTTTTTTGTTAGTTCAGAGGATAGAATTTATTATTTTTCTAAAGAAGGTAATAAAGTTTATTGCTAAGATTAGAAATTAAATATAAATATATATTTTAAAATGAGGAATAATTAGTGAATACTTGTATTTCTATAAATTCAATAGCCCTAGGGAAATTATTAAAAAGATATAAATTAACATCAAAAGGGAAGCAGGAAATTATAAAAGTAGCTCAGAAAAAATATTCAACATGGTCTGGCTTGAATAGACTTGCTAGGAAAATTATGTTTAAAGAGTCCAAAATTACTACAAATAAGTTGTTATGAAATATTTATTTGTATTATCTGAAAAATTTTACAGCCTAATCGAATGGGAGTGGAATTTCTTAAAACAATTAAGAAGAAAAAGAAGAAAGAATATTTTTCTTAGATGCTCTTTTGCTCTTTTGAGTTTACTTTCGATTTTAATAATATTCTTTTTACCACCTTATATTTTTGGAATTCTATTAGGAGTTGGGATAAAATTTAGTATTTTTTTTATTTGGTTATGGATTTTAAATTTAAAGTTTTTTTGAAAAATAATTATTTTATTTTCATATAGTTTTAGAATTAGTATCATATCTTTTTTTGTATGCCAAAAATATTTAAGCAAAATAAATTTGCTCTATTGGGAGCAAATATTTTAATTATTGTGATTTGGGTATCTTTATCTTCAGCAGTCGTAAATTTATTTATCGGTGATAATGCTCCTTTTTATATATATAAAATTGGTTCTCTAATAAAGTTTCTTCCTTCCATTTGGGTTACTTGGTTTTTATGGATTAAGAGAGGTGGATTAAAGAGGTAGTTTCAAATCGGCATATCTACGGATTTACACTTATATAAAATAAATTAAGATATAAAAGCTTACTTGAAATTATTCTTGTGAGAATTAGGTAAAGAGAGATCGTTTTCAGCTAAAAAACGATCTCTTTTTTTTATTAAAAAATTTTTCAATGAAATTATGAAGTAAATACTAGTTTTTCTTATAAAAGAAAACTAACAATTATTAATTGATCACTTAATTAAATTTTTAAGTCTTGAAATTGCGTATTGTTATAAAAAAATATTAATACGGAAAAAAAATTACTCACCTGCTGTACTTATATGCTTTGACAAGTTTTTTATAAAGTTCAGGTGAAATTGGTTCCATTTTTAGAAAATTCCAGGAATAATTTGACCTGTTGTTACATATGCACCTAAAAGTGCCACGAAGCCAATCATCGCCCAACGACCGTTAACTTTTTCTGCATTTTGAGGATAACCGTCATAAGAAACTGACTCATCTATGTAAGGACGAGTTTCTGATGGAAACATATTCTGTCTTCCACCTGATTCTGTTGTTACTTGAGAGTTAGCCATTACTATTTTTATAATTGTTAACTAATGTAACACAAGTATTAAAGAATGTAAAGTGCAATGAATAAGATGGGAGCATTATTTTATTACTGTGTCAGTAACGAGACAGTTTTGGTATAAAGTATGGTCTTATTATGACTTTTTTGTCTGTTACTCATAAATTATTTGGATATCTTTTGTGTGCTTTTTAGTATTAGTAAATTAATTTTGGTCTTTAAAATTTTTTGTTTTGATGTGGTCCAGAAGGTTTAAGGTAATAAATTTTTTCTTCTAAAAATTAGTTTTTCTGTTTTTGGATTTATCCTGGCTAGCCAAAATTATGTGATACTTCTGTCCAGCCATGTTCTTGTAGGTCATTCCATTCTTCCCAAGCCTTTTCTGCTCGGATTTTGCTTGTAGATTTAAACCCTGCTGGCTCTCCTAGGTGATTCGTGTAAAAAATATGTTTAAAGACTTTAATGCTGTTCTGTGGTGATTTTTTGCATCTTTCAAAGAAAATTAATCTGCTCCCTTCGGGATTAAGAAGGCAACCGTTGGGCGTATCAATACGACTGCCAAAGGAAAAGTTATGCCAAGTATTATCCCCTTCAAGTATCATTAGTAATATGGTACATTTATACTATTAAATTTATATTTTGTTTAGTTTGGCGTCAAGAGTTTTATTGGGTTAAGTACTTATTTACTAATTAAAAATTTCCATTTTAATTAGTAAAATAATTATATTAATCTATGAACTATAGAGAAGATTTAGAGTTTCAACTTCAGAAAGTTACTTTAGCAATACAAGAGGTTGTTGAGGATGTCTACATTACTGACAAGGTAAGGCAGGAACGAATAAGAAAACTAATTAATTTCAAAGAGGCAATAATTTATAAGGGAAAGGAACTTCGTATAGATTTAGAAGCGGCATGAAATTATCAAGTTTATTCTCAATAGTTAAAAGAAATAAAGTATTGTTATTATCAATTAAAAAAGTTAACCAAAATCGATCTTAATGTCGCCCGGAACTCCTGATTTAATTCTTTTAATTTTGGTCTTTGTTGGTCTACAAGCTTGGTGGATAGTTCCAATAATTAAAAAAAATAATAAATTAAATGATAGAGGCAGAGAATTAAGGGAAGAAATTAAGCAGTTAGAAAAACTATATAAAAAGTAAAAGTTAGATGTAGTTAATATCAATATTTATATAATAAAAATAGTATTTAAATCGTATGAAATTCAAAAAATGTTTTTTCTCCCTTCTAGTGCTATCAATAGCTTTAATATCTCCAAAATATTCCTTAGCTGAAGAAAAAATTGAAGTTGTCCCATTAATTCAAACTTCTAGAGGGTTAAGTGGAGAAAGTTTTAATTATCTAGAAGGAGAACCTGAATTAAGGCTTTTAAGAGTGAAAATACCTGTAGGTTTAAAGACTCCTATCCATAAGCATCCTTCCCCAATGTTGATTCATGTTACGCGAGGTAAGTTAAAACATGTCAGAGGAGGAGTTATAAATACTTTTAGAGCAGGAGATGTTTTCGTTGAGAGTAATAATGGAGGAGAACATTATGTGAAAAGTATTGGAAAAAAACCTGCCATTCTTCATGTCGGTGTTATTTCAGTAGTGGGAGTGCCAACAACTATCAACAAATAAAAGTCTTCAATTAAATTATTTATCAATTTTTTTTATAACTAAATTAATTTCTTCTTAAGAGGAACAACTGTAATGCGAAACTCCTCCTTTATTAAAGAATTCTCTTGGCCTAAGTCGATTATATTTTTGTTCTACCTCCAAAGATTGTTCTTCATAAGGATTTTTGAAGATAGTTTGTAATTCTTTTATTTTGTTGTAATTACCTTCTTCAGCTTCTTGATAAGCAGGCACTATCATCCATTCACGCCAAGTGAACTTAGGATTTACTTGTTTCATTGATTTGGAGATTTTTTTTAAATCACCTTGTTTTTTAATACAATCTTGCCATTTCTTTAACCAAATAAACCATTTTTTATCAAGTTCTTCGCTTGAAGGTAAATAAAAACTATCTTTTAAAAAAGAAATATTCTCAGGAATATTAGAAAGCTTTCTAAAGAAAATACTGAAATCAGCCTTAGAGTTAACCATAAGATTGAAAAGCTCGTTGGTAAGAGTTTCGTTGTATTTTTCAAGACCAAGCTTTTTTGCCCACATTAATTGCATTTCTTTGCTCATAAATTTAGAAAAATCATTTTTAATTTTCTCTAATTTTTCTATTTCTTCTTTATTTTCTAGGAGTAATGGTAGAAGAGATGAACAAAACATCTTAAAATTGATTTCGGCAGCAAAAGGCTGATTGAAAAATGAAAAATGCTCTCCACCTCCAGTCCAAGGCTGAAATCTTGGATCAAATAATTCACAAAAACCAAAAGGACCGTAGTCAAGGGTAAAACCTCCAGCAGCACAATTATCGCTATTAAAATTACCTTGGCAGTAACCGACTCGCATCCAGTTAGTTACAAGTGATATTAGTCTTCCTCTATATAAATTAGCCAACCTAATCACCTTTTCATTAAATGAATGACTTGGATCAATGTCATCTCTATAGTTCCTATCTATAAGATGTTTGACAATAATTTTAAGCTCATTGAAAGCGTCATCATGTGAATTGTTTCGAACTCTGCGAGCAAAGAGTTCGAGCTGACCTACACGCAAAAATGAAGGCGCGACACGTGTAGTAATTGCGGCATGATTATCAACCATAATATCAGGTTCGAAATATCTAGAACCTTCTGTATACCAAGGCCTTCTAACTATTTCTGTCCCTGAGACATAAAGAGTTAAAGATCTTGAAGTAGGAATTCCTAATGCATGCATTAACTCCTGCGCAAGAAATTCACGAACACTTGATCGTAGTACCGCACGGCCATCTGCGCCACGACAATAAGGTGTAGGGCCTCCACCTTTAAGTTGCATCTCCATTCTTTTCCCATTAAATAAACCTTCGAAAACAGAAATTGCTCGACCATCTCCATAGCCGTTACCTGTCCCAAAAGGACATTGTTGTGTATATTCAGTGCCATATATAGACAATGCATACCCTGTCGCCCAGCCAAAGGGTCTCATTGGATACTCTGCGACTTCGATATCACCTGAAAAAAAACGACAAAAATTTTTATCTTTTGTAAGGTCAGAACTTAATCCCAATTCTTTAAATAATGTTTTGCTGTGAGAGACATATATTGGTTCGGGAATTGGTGTTGGAGTGACGGGAACATAATGACCTGAATAAACTGACCTAGCCTTGTGATCATTACCATCTTTTTTCGAATCAGGATCAGCGTTGAGAGAATTCATTAAAGAAAAATCTGCTAATTGTGAAAACTCAGAAAAGTTTTTAGTTTCTTCACCTTTTAATAATTCAGATTTTCGTGACATTAATTTTGGCCTTTATTCTTGATTAGGATCTAGTTGCCTGGAAATAAATAATAACTATATTTTATATTGAATTTCATCTATATGACTTTTAAGTAATTTACTGTTCTTTGAAAATTACTCAAATAAAAAAATAATTAAGTGTTAAATTTTAGTCAAAAATATTCCGCGATAAAAAATATTTTTAGAATAAGATATTTTTGTAAAAATAAAAATTTATTTTATTCAAGATTTTTTGATTTAGCTTAGATCGATTGCAAATAGTGATTTATGAATATTATATGAATTTTTTATTTATATAATAATTTTGCAATCTAATAAATTAGATCTTTTACCTACCCCCCCTATAACCGCAATATATTTTACTTAGTAATATCTAAAAATTTCAGATATTTACCATTATTCCTATCATGATACCCAACCCTTAAGTAAGTCAAAAATACTTATAACTAATCCAAAAGCAATAATTGGAGGTGATACCCATCTCATCATAAATTTCAAATATCTAGTGGTCTTTATGCCTACTTTCGATGTATTAAGTTCTTCATTGAACTTTGTAGGAACTACCCATCCCATAAAGAACGATACTAAGAATCCTCCAAAGATAAGTAATACCCCTCCAAATATTGAATCAATCGTTCCAAGGATATTTAAATTTAATGCTGAAGGAATTCCTGCTAAAAACAAAAATAGAGTAATAATCCAAACCGATTTACCTCTTTGTAATCCAAATTTATCCATTAATGAGGAGACTGGAACTTCTAATAGAGAGACTGAAGAAGTGATGGCAGCAATATAAGCTAATGCAAAAAAAGCAACAGCCACTACCCTTCCTGCGGCTCCATAGGAACCTAATCCTGTTGGAATAGAAATAAATAATGCTCCAACCGTTGATTCCGATATAGCTTCACTTAAGCCAAAGGTTAAAACTATTGGGAAAGTAATTAAACCTGCCATTAGTCCTACTAAGGTATCTAATGAAGCAACACTAAAACTTAATTTAGGTAAATTACTTTTCTTATTTAAGTAGGAAGCGTAAGTCACCATTATTCCAATACCTAAACTTAAAGAAAAGAATGCTTGAGTAAATGCATTTCTAATTGTTTGAGGGTTTCTTAATTCTGCAAAGTCAAACTTGAATAAGAACGTCTTATAACCTTCCAATGCTCCAGATAAGGTGGTAGCCCAAATCACGAGACCCAAAAGAATTATGAAAAGTATAGGCATAAAGTATCTAGTAACTTTTTCAATACCTTTTTTTATTCCCGATGAGACTATAATAGCTGTAAGTAAAAGACTTAATAAATGTCCTAATAAAACACTACTTCCACTACTTATAGAACCAAAGAAATTCTCAGCTTCACCAATATTTTTTGGTAATCCAAAAAATAATGAGTGAAATAAAGTATCTGCTGTCCAACCCATTATTACTGAATAATAAGAAGCGATCCCTAAAGGAGCTATAAAGAAAAGTATTCCTAGTGGGTACCAATTCTTTCCTCCTAACTTCACAGGAGCAAGTAATGAACTTGCAATGGCACTTCTTCCTAAAGCCATTTCTGCGACAAAAACTGGAAGACAAACAATTAATACTATCAATATATATAAAACTACAAAAGCAGCTCCTCCGCCTTGAGATGCCCTATAAGCGAATCCCCATAAATTGCCTAGGCCCACAGCACTGCCCGCCGCTGCAAGAATAAATCCGAGCTTACTCGTCCATTGCTCCCTTTGAGAAATCTTTAAGTCCAAATTACAAAATGATTTTAATAGGTGATTTATAACTCATATATAAAAATAAAAAATAGTTTTGTTGAATAAAAACTTATTTTTTAATAATTAATCATTTTCTAAATGATTGAACTCTTTTCAAACGGTCTTCTTTGTAATGCTTTTTTTTACATAAGATCTAAAATTGTAGAAGAATAATTAATGAATTTTATGACTATTGAAACCACAGTTCTAGATTTTAAACTGAGTAATGCTTTTAAAGAATATGAAGCCCATATGAAGGCACCTGAACAACAAGCAATGTTTAATGAGATGGGTGTTAGGACTTTTTATATTGGAAAATCCTTAGATGATCCAACTAGAGCAACAGTAATATTTCAAGGTCCTGAGAATGTTTTATATAATATTTTCATAAATCCCGAAACAAAACCAATAGTTGAAGCTTCTGGGCATATTTATGAAGGTACAAAAATAACTCGTTGGGTCTGTTAATAAACTAACTTTTAAAAAATTTTTTACTTTTGGTGAGAATTTTATTTATATGAATTATCAACTTTTAATAGAATCGTATTCTTTTGGAACAACTCTTTCTAATCAAGAAATAGAACTTTTAGGATTAGAACTTGAAACTCAGATTATGAATATGGATATATCAACAGAATTTGGTTGTTTTAAGTCAGCACCTACACATATTTGTAAAGGACTTAATTTAAGAAAAGGAACTTCTTGGATAATGTGTCTTGCTGAAATTTTAGATATTCATAATCCTACTAAAATAGGGAAAACAAAAAGTGTAAAAGTATATGATTTACTCCTTAAGAAAGGGATTGTAATTGGTTAAAAACTATTTTAATGAATTAACATAATTGCAAGATTATTTGGTAAATTTATTATTAGCTGATCCAAAGTCTAAAGAATGCTTAATTCATATAAATTATTTATCGAAAATATTCTTGATAAGACAAGGTCTAGCGAAAAAAAATTTAGGGAAGGAAATTTCAAAGGGGCAATAGAAGATAAAAGGAAAGTAAGGGTTCTCTTGAATTCTAAATTTTGTGATGAAAATATTATTAAAAAATTTAAAGAAGAATTATTCTTTTTATATCAATCGAAATTCGACTTAATAAATGATCATAAATTAAAAATTGATGAATTAAAAATAAATAAAATTATAAATTTATTAGAACAAAAAAGTGAAGAAAAATATAATAAAGGAGATTTCAAAGGATCTATCAGAGCATTAAGGAGATCAGAGAAATATTTAGCAAAAAAAATTGTTTCCGTTTGATTTTTCTTAAAATTTAGTTTTCATAGATATATAGCTATCTTCTCTTACTTAATTATGGTTATGCCTCAATCTACTTTGGAAAGTTTGTTATTTTTTTTAGTGCTATCTTTATTAGCTTCTTATCTAGTAAAAATTAAATATGGAACCAATATTAAAGTTCAAAAATAGTGTAATTATTTATTTAAGAATTTAATTTGTATGACATGTTTACAATCTGAACACATATGTTTTTTCTTCGATTTCCCATAACCTAGATACTTATCTTAAGAGATTTTTAACTCCAGAATCGGATGATCCTGAATCAGCTTGAAATCTTTTACAAATTTTTGTGATATCCTTTGATATTTCCTTAATTAATATCGTTTTGCTTCTAGATTAGACATTATTATACTAGTAAACACCATTACAGTTGAAGCCACTGCAATTAAAAACTCTTAAAATATTTAATATAAAATTATGAAATTTATAATCAAAAAAGAAGGCCCAGGTAATGAAGATAGCAAAAGCTGAAAAGGCAAAAGCAGCATATTGAAGCCAATGTGTTCCATTACTATCAACTCCATTTTTATCAAAATCAGAATTACTCAATTTCCTAAAGTTTCTTTAATATTAAAAAGTTTTTTTTACTAATGTTGAATTTGGTATATAACTGAATAAGTTCTTACAAAGCAAGATTTATCATTTAATACTTATTACTAATTGTCATTCCAAGTATCTTGATAAAGCCAGCTCAAGAATACAAGAGTTAGAACATTACCAAAAGCATAAGTAAAACCCCACAATGGATTATAAATGTTAGCAATTATTGTGGACATTATGAAAATTATTAAACCAGAAATAATTAAATCTTTAACAGGTAAATGTTCAGTATCAATAGAATTAATCATTTAAAATTTCAGAATTTTTAATAACTTAAATATAAGGTAATTTAAGAGAATTTTTATTAAATCCACTAGATTAAGTTGATTAATTTTTTAGTTTTCTACTGGGAATATATTTTCTAATTTTTGCTTCAATTGAGCGCCAAGTGAATTTCTTCCTAAATCTAAAAGTCTTAAAGTATCTTTATGCATTCGAATTTGTGTATCTGCAACTTGTAAACCTTTGAGAAGATCTTTAACTTCTTCAGGCAGTGAATTTATATCGTATTTCTTACCATCAAAGTCTAGTGTAGAAATTTTTTTATTTTCAGGATTTGCTGAATCCGATTCTTTTGAGCTAAACATTTTAAATTACAATCTAAATATATATACTATTCTACAAAACGTTGCTATTGTATTCAATTTAAGAATTCATAAATAATAAAGTATAATTCTTAGAGATGCTTAAAAGTCTTTTTTTACTTAGACTGATATTTTTGTTTTACTAACATTATTAATTATTAAATCGATATGAAGTTTTGAATTAACAATTCACTAAAATAATTTATTTTTGAAATAAGTTTTTATTATCTTTTCTAAAACTTTTAAACTATTGCTAATACATTATTAGTAAAGTACGAACATTTTTTATACTATAAACACCTATTTATGATAAAACTTTATAAACCTTTGAGATGTTATCCTGAGTTTAAAGGATAAGTCTTAAAAATAGCAGTATAACCGCATGAGTAGAAGTTTTATTTATTCTTGAATATTGTAAAAAATTAACTTAGCAAAATAAATTTTGAAATGAGAAGGAAAAATTTTTTAAAAGTTTTTTATATCAAAAATTTATCAATTCTTGTTTTAGGTTTCTCTCTAGGTGTTATTGCAATTTGGCCTGGTATTATTTCAAGAAATAGTAGGAAATGTTTTTTCAATATTGTAAAAGAAGGAAGTGTCGGTAATATCCAAATTAAAACTATTCTCTTAGTCAATCCAAATTATTTATTAAGGATTAAAAATGCTAAAAATAAGTATTGGAAAGTATTGTTAGTTGGAGATGCTTGTTTTCGGAAATTTTGAAAATTTAGATTTATAGAATTTAAAAAATATTGATTAAACGAATGTAAAAATATTCTATACTAGAGCAATAAAACTCTCTTTTTTTAATGAATAATAAATTTTATCAATGGTGGAAAAACCATAGAAGAGTAATAACTTTTGGAGGTTTTTTAATTTTATTAGGTTTTTATTTATCTCCAGTAATTAAAGAAGCAAAATATAAAAATATATGTATAAAACTATCGGAAAAAGGTGCTTTAAATAAATTCAATGGGGATAATATCGGAGAAACACTTTTAAAAGAAACTGGTTTAAGTATAAAGGAATTATCAAAAATAGAAGGGTATAAGAATTGCTTATAATGATACGCTTACTACTTGCAGCAGTACTATTTCTTTTAAGTGAAATTTCATTTGCAAAAGAGAAAAGGAATTATACTGTTACCTCTGATTCTCAGATACAAAATGTTGAAGGTAATTTTGAAGCTATTGGTAATGTAGTTATCAAAAATATTAATAATAATTTTGAAGCCTCCTCAAATAAGATGACTTACGATAAAGACGCGAGAACTTTAAAACTAGTTGGGTATGTATTTGTTAAAAATTTAGAGTCTGAGGAAGGTTTATCTATACAGGAATCATATGGCGATGAATTGATTATATTTACTGATTCGGGACTTTTTAAATTTAATTCTGGAAATAAAAATAAAGTAAAAACAAGACTGAAATTTTAGATGAAATTCTTACTATTTGCATGCTAGTAAATGATTAAAAGTCGATCTACAATAAAATTTAATTAACAATATTGATTTTCAAGAACTATTTTTTTGCTAGTAATAAAAGGCAATACAAATAAAAAAATGCTAAACGTACAGCATTGATAATTTAAGACTGAATACAATAAAAAGGTACAGAAAAATTTCTAGCTGGTGGTGGAGATTATCCTGGACTTGAAATGATTAGAAGATATATACACCTGGTTCTTTAGAGGGTTAGATAGTTTTAAAGACTGATGATCCAAAAGTAATGTATCAACATGCCGCTGAATGGGCTGAATTCCTAGACTGGGAGAACACACCTATATTTACTGATGAGGAAGCTGGTCAAATAGTCGCAAAAATCAATTCATAGATCACGATTGACAGTAAATCTAAAATAAGGGGCAATTAGCTCCTTTTTTAACGGAAAATTTTTCCTCTAAAGAAATAGAAAGTCAATATAATTTAATCATGACCCAACTATCTGGTCCCCAAAAAATACAGAGATGCAATAGATGCAATTAAGAATGATTTTTTACATGCCATTAGAACTGAAGAAAAAACTTGAAGAGGA
>QBXG01000024.1:0-19950 GCA_003283445.1 Prochlorococcus sp. AG-321-D23
TTCCTGATCTAATGTGTTTAATTTAAGATTTCTTTTTATTATTTTTTCTCTACAGCTAATTTCCATAAAGCAGAAAAAGTAGTCAAGGTATGAATTATTGTTATAGTTATGTAAGTTAATTATTTTTAAAGAGCCTTGGGAGCGTGGTGGAATTGGTAGACGCACCGCACTCAAAATGCGGCACCTTCGGGTATGTCGGTTCAAGTCCGACCGCTCCCACTTTAATGAATACTTATAGTAGATTTGATATATCTTTCAAGAGAGGTCACGGATGTTGGTTATGGGATGAAAAAGGGAAAAAATATCTTGATGCTGTTGCTGGTATAGCAACATGTAGTTTAGGGCATAGCAATAGAGTCTTAAGAAAAAAGTTATCCGCACAATTAAAAAAAGTTCAGCACATATCAAATCTTTATAAAATTGAAGAGCAGGAAGAATTAAGCAAATATTTAACCAAACAGAGTTGCGCTGAAAGTGTTTTTTTCTGCAATAGTGGCGCAGAGGCAAACGAGTCAGCTATTAAATTAATCAAAAAGTATGGAAATACAGTAAATAAAGGTAAAGAATCTTTTATTCTTACTGCTGAATCGAGCTTTCATGGAAGAACACTTGCAACTTTAAGTGCTACTGGTCAGCCTAAGTACCAAAAAGGTTTTGAGCCAATGGTTAAAGGTTTTAGGTTTTTTAAATATAACGATATTGCTTCTGTAAAAAAATTATTTGAAGAATTAAAAGAAAATAACCAAAAAGCTTCCGGAATTTTAGTTGAACCTATTCAAGGAGAGGGGGGTGTAATACCTGGAGATAAAAAATTTTTTAAAGAATTAAGAGATATTTGTAATCAAAACAATTCTCTTTTAATTCTTGATGAAGTTCAGAGTGGAGTAGGGAGAACGGGAAAAATGTGGGGATATGAGAATCTAGAAATTGAACCTGATGGATTCACATTAGCTAAAGGATTAGGAGGAGGACATGCGATTGGTGCTTTATTGGTCCAAAAAAAAGCAAATATTTTTACCCCTGGAGATCACGCAAGTACTTTTGGTGGCAATCCCTTCGCTTGTAGAGCTGCAATAACAGTTTTAGAAGAAATTAAAAGACGTAAAATTCTTAAAAACGTTTTCGAAAGAGGCAATCAATTAAATGAGGGTTTCACTAAAATTTCAGCAAAATTCCCTAAAATAATTAGTGGTATAAGAGGCCTAGGATTAATACAAGGTCTTGTTATAAATGATTCCTACACAGATGCAAAAACAATCACATTAAAAGCTTTTGATAAAGGTTTACTTTTAGTACCGGCAGGAGGAAACGTGGTTCGGTTTGTACCGCCATTGATAATTACGAGAAATGAGATCAACATACTTTTAAAGAAGTTAGATTTAATTTTCGAAGAGATGTAAATTCTATTAATTTTGATTAATAAAAACATTGAGAATTTTGATTTGCTTTCGCCCAAATTAGAAAGGGAAAATATTCAATTAGGTTTATTAAAGATAAAAAATGCTTTAAAAGATTTAGACGACCCATGCAAAAATATACCCGCTATTCAAATTGTTGGGACAAATGGTAAAGGTTCGATTACCGCTTTCATAGAGAACATTCTTTACGCAGATAAAAGGAATATTGGGGTAACTACTTCCCCTCACCTTTTAGATATCTGTGAAAGGATTAGAGTGAATAAAGAAAAAATTAATAAGGAAGAATTTGAAAGACTATTTAAGAAAATAAAAAATAATCTTTCAAAACATAAATTATCTCCTTTTGAACAAATTATTTGTTGTGCACTAAATTTTTTTGATTTTAAAAAAGTAGATTTATTAATTCTTGAAGCTGGTTTAGGTGGAAGATTAGACGCTACAACAGCCCATCCTTTAAGACCAATAATTGCTATTGGAAATATAGGTTTAGACCATAAAGAATATCTTGGAGACTCAATTGAAAAAATTGCAAAGGAAAAAGTGGCTGTAATTGAAAAAAATGCATTTGTTATTTCTTGTCGTCAAGAAGCTGAAGTTGAGGAAATAATTAAAGCAAGAGTCCTAGAAGTAAATGCAAAAATCATATGGAAAGAATCACTTTCAAATGATTATGAAATTGGTTTAAATGGTAATTTTCAAAAACAAAATGCAGCTGTTGCTATTGGAGTAATTGAAGAACTAATTAATTTTGGCTTTAAGGTTAAAGAACGCTCCATTAAGGAAGGACTAAAGAATACAAAATGGAGCGGGAGATTAGAAATAATTAACTGTTTTAATAAAAAAATTCTTGTTGATTCTGCACATAATTACTCTGCAGCAAAAGCCCTTTCAGTGGAAAGGGAAACTTGGAATTATAATAATGAAGGGATTTATTGGATTTTAGGAGTCCAAATAAACAAAGACATTGCCTCAATGATAAAGGTTCTTATTAAAGAAAATGATCATATACTTTTAGTCCCAGTTCCTAATCAAGCAAGTTGGAAATTAAAGGATCTCTCTAATATTAACGAGCTAAATCATTCAAATATAAATGAGTTTGAAAAAGTTGATCTGGCTTTAAACTATCTTTTGGAGCTTGAAAAATGGCCAAAATGCCCTCCTGTGCTTACAGGCTCAATATTTTTAGTTGCTGAATTTATTAAATTTGCAAAAAATCAAAAGTTTTAAATATTAAACTCATCTTTTATTTCCCACCCTTGCAATTTACCAGGATTTAATAAACCTTTCGGATCAAATTTTAATTTTGCTTTTACTTGATCAGAGTCAATAACTCCTAATCCACCTCCCTCAACAGTTAATACATGTGGATTAAAAATAATTGCTCCCAGTTTTTTACAATTATCAATTATCTGGTTTATTTGATCTGAACTGTGCCATTTTATTACAGGCAAAGCAGCTAATCTAGGGACTCCTTGTTGAGCAACAGCTTCAAGATGCCAAAGAATATTCTTTCCCCATTTTTCTCTCAAAGAATTAATTAATTCGAATTCCTTATCTAGAGGTAAAAGCATCTGTAAATATGTCCAGTTTTTGTCCTTTGCTCTCATATGAAGGGTTGTATGATTCCACACTACTTCAGAGATTCCATTTGTTAATTTATCTTCTTCTCCTAGAAGATAAGAATTAACTTCATATTTTTTGCAAATTAATTCAATAGTTTTTACCCCCCCAAGCGTTGATTGAATCAAAATATTGTGACTTTTAGATTTCCCTTTAAACCAGGAAGGCATTTGATCTACAATATCCTTCTCAAGAATTGCGCCAAGCTTTAAGTCAATTGCTGCAGTGGTACATGTTTTTAATATTTCGATTGTCTTATTTAACTCTTCACAGTCAATTATTATCGAGTACCACTTACGTTTTATATCAGTAGCGATTAATAATGAAGTAATAATTCCATTAGTTCCATAAGCATGATTTAAAGGTTCTGATTCTTCAGCATCAAATCTTAGTAATTTAGGCTCTTCATTTATTGTTACAGCTTCTAAACCTATAAGATTCCCTGGATCTCTTAAAAATCCCCATCTAATTGAACCAATACCTCCTGAGCCCCCTGCAATAAAACCTCCTATAGTTGCAGTTTTCCATGTACTGGGAAGCAACCTTAATTCTCTTCCATATTTTTCTAGTTCTTTATTTAAATCTCCCATTAAGCATCCAGATTGTACCTTTACAAAACCTGTCTCAGGATAAAATTCTTCAATTTTATTTAAACAATTCATTTGCATAACAATACCTTTAAACAAAGGGACAGCTTGCCCATAATTACCTGTTCCTGAACCTCTTAAAGTAAGTGGTATCGAAAATTCCCAACAAATTTCTGCTACTTTCTTTACTGCATTTTGATCAATAGGTCGTACCGCCAAGTCAGCGATACATCCATCTAGTTTCTTTTCGAGTATTGGAGAATAATTATAAAAGTCTTTTGAAAGCCTTTTTACATCGGAATTCCTTTCAATAATTTCTAAATTATCAATTTTTTTTAATTGTTCTATTAATTTTGAATTTCTTAATGACATTAATAATTAATTTTTTGCTTTAAATATAAAATAATTGATTAGCAATACAATTCGCCATTTATAAGCACTTCTCTTTTTAAATTTGTTGAGAAAATATCCGCCCACTTTTCAGCATCTAAAAGCACAAAATCCACAGGGCAACCTTTTTTAACCACCCCGTCCCAAGTTAAATTTAATAATCTACTTGGTGACAAAAAAATGGAAGATAAAGTCAATCTCTCCCAAGGATTTAATTGAAGCATTGGCATTGCAAGTGACATTAAATAAAAGGGATCATAATTACCAAATGGATACCAAGGATCTTGAACATTATCGCTCCCGATAGAAACATCGACTAATGATTTTTGTAGTTGCTTTATTGGTGCAACTGGTCTATTTAAAGATGTACTTTTTTCTTTCCGATTGAGCAACCAGAAATTTGTAAGAGGAAGTGCAATCACTTTTATATCCTTCTCAGCAATTTTGCTTCCCAGATTAAGAATCTCATTTTTATTGAGAGATAAAATACTACTTAAATGACTACACGTTATTGGGACTTTAGTATTTAATCTATCAATAGTTTCCAAAAGAACTTTTATACCCGCTCCAGGCTCAATAGTTGATTCATCTATGTGCAAATCAATTTCTAATTTATATTTATCTGCAAGCAAGAGAGTTTTAGAGAGCAAGTATTTTATTTTTGCCTTATTTATAAAGGGAGGAACAAGAACTCCACCTAAAATACCCTTTTCCTTAGAAAACATTTCTGCTAATTCCTCTCCATGGGGAGTATCCCAAAACTCCAATGGAGCTAATGCTACATATTGCAATTTCAACTTAGAGGAATATTTTTTTTGGAGTTTAAAAAGCTCATCCCAAATATTATTATCCTGACTTTCGTAGGTATCAACATGACTCCTAATAGCTCTATAACCATTTTTAAGAGCCAACTTGAGTGACTTTTCAGCTCTCTCTAGAACTTTAATTTTAGATCTAGTTTTATGCTCCTCTAAATTAACTGATAAAGCCTCTTGATAGTTTGATTTAAAATTAGGAAACTCTCCAAAAGTGAAAGACTTATCAAGATGTGAGTGAGTCTCAACAAATCTTGGAAAAAGAATTTTTTTTGGTTTTTTATTTTTGATATTTATCGGCTTTAGTTCAGAAACAATTCCTTTTTCCCAAGCAACAAAAACAGAAGCGAAACCCTCATCATCAACATTGAGGTTATCAGCATTTTCTATTTCACAAAGGCATCTGGGTATAAGAACCTCTGTTTTTCCTGAGTTGTTCAAGATTTAATATAATTTTATTTTATTTTAAAACATCAATAAAGCTTATATAGAAATAAGAAAATACTTCAAAATCTTCTAAAAAATACAAATATGCATGAAATTTTACACGTAAGTTGTTAAATTTATATATATGAGGCGGGCGTCGCCAAGTGGTTAAGGCAGTGGCTTGTGGCGCCGCTATTCGGGGGTTCGAATCCCCTCGCTCGCCCTCAAAAATATTGCTCCAAAATTATTTAAATTATAATTTTGAATTAACAAAAGTCCTTCAAAACTTTTTGCAAAGTGCTAACCAAACCAATCCAAGAAGAAGAAAAGACTTACAAAAATGCCTCTATTGGTAGTTATTGGATAACAACTTTTGGTTGTCAAATGAATAAGGCCGATTCCGAAAGGATGGCTGGAACTCTTGAAAAAATAGGATATTCCAAAGCTATTGATGAATTAAAAGCGGATTTAGTTTTATATAACACCTGCACAATAAGAGATAGTGCTCAGCAAAAGGTTTACAGTTTTTTAGGAAAACAAGTCAAAAGAAAACGTAGCACTCCAAACTTAAAATTAGTTGTAGCAGGTTGCCTCGCACAACAAGAGGGTGAATCTCTTTTAAGAAGAGTGCCTGAACTTGATCTAATAATGGGGCCACAACATGTTAACAATCTTGAAAATCTTTTAGAGAGGGTTGATTCAGGTAATCAGGTAGTAGCCACTGAAGAAACTTTTATATCTGAAGATATTACTAATCCAAGAAGAGATAGCTCTATTTGTGGTTGGGTGAATATCATTTATGGTTGCAACGAAAGATGCTCTTATTGTGTTGTCCCATCTGTTAGAGGTAAAGAGCAGTCAAGATATCCAGATGCAATTAAAAGTGAGATAGAAACTTTAGCTCATAATAATTTTAAAGAGGTAACTCTTTTAGGGCAAAATATTGATGCCTATGGTAGAGATCTACCTGGAACGACAAAAGAAGGCAGGAAGGAAAATACCCTGACTGATCTTCTTTATTTTGTTCATGATGTTGAGGGAATTAAGAGAATAAGATTTTCTACAAGTCATCCAAAATATTTTTCAAAAAGACTTATAAACGCTTGTTATGAATTAGATAAAGTTTGTGAGCATTTTCATATTCCGTTCCAAAGTGGTAATGATGAAATCCTGAGATTGATGGCTAGAGGTTACACAATCGCGAAATATAAAAGAATAATTGAAAATATAAGACAATTAATGCCAAATGCATCAATTACTGCTGATGCAATAGTTGCTTTCCCAGGAGAAACAGAAAACCAATATCGTGAGACATTAAAATTAATATCTGATATTGGCTTTGATCAAGTTATGACCGCCGCCTATTCTCCAAGACCAAATACCCCAGCGGCTATTTGGGATAATCAAATTCCTGAAGAAGTTAAAAAGGAAAGATTAAAAGAAATTAATGAGCTGGTTGAAACAACATCTAGAAAAAGAAATCAAAGATATCTAAATAATATTGAAAGTGTTTTAATTGAGGGATTGAATCCAAAAAATACCTCACAAATAATGGGAAGAACCAGAACGAACAGACTTACTTTTGTAGAAATACCAAAAAATATTGGATTTAATTATTCATTGGGCGATGAAATAAATGTCAAAATAACGGAAGCGAGATCTTTTTCTTTAAGCGGTCAAATTTGTAAGTAATTTTTCTAAATGTTAGAAAAAGAAAAAAAATGTATTGGAATAATTTTTGGAGGAGATTCTAATGAGCATTTTATTTCAATATCTTCCGCCAAGACTGTTTTTAAAGCCTTAATTTCCAGAACAAACATAGCTAGATTTAGGGTAAAAGCCTTTTATATAAATAGGCATGGAGTTTGGCTTGATAACGATCAATCTCTCAAATTATTAAAGCAAAATAATAGAAATGAAACGTTGGAAAATTACCAAGTATTACCAAAAACAGAAATAAACTTTTTAAACAAAATAGAATTTCAAGGTATTGATGTATGGTTCCCACTTTTGCATGGTGTAAATGGAGAAGATGGCGCAATTCATGGTCTATTAAAATTTACCCAAAAGCCCATGGTGGGAGGAGGAATTTTAGGCTCCGCTCTTGGAATGGATAAAATATTAATGAAAAAATTATTTTCACATCTAGAAATTCCCCAAGTAAATTATTTAGATATCCAAAATCGTGATCTTAGTGATAATAATGTAAAAAATAATTTATCTGTTGAGATCATTGAAAAATTAAAGTTGCCAGTTTTTGTTAAACCTGCTAATTCAGGTTCATCACTTGGTATTTCAAAGGCCAAAACTAAATCAGAAATAATTAAAGCATTACAAAAGGCTTGGGAAATAGACTCAAGAATTGTTATCGAGGAAGGTTTAGATGTTAGAGAACTTGAATGCGGAATAATTGGTAATTTAAAACTTACCGCATCTGAAATCGGTGAAGTTTCTTATTCAACAGATTGGTACGATTATGATTCAAAATATTCTATGGATAATCAAATAATTATTCCAGCTGATATTGATTCTCAAATCTCTAAACAAATTAAAGATATTGCTATTAGAAGTTGTAGAGCATTAAATATTTACGGTTTTGCAAGGGTTGATTTCTTTTTAGAGAAGATTTCAAATAAAATTTTTCTGAATGAAATAAATACAATCCCTGGTTTTACTAGTAAAAGTATGTTTCCTATGCTTTGGAATGCTTCAGGTTTAAATATTGATCAACTTGTGGCTAAACTGGTTGATATATCCTCAGATTTATAGACTAAGGTCAAATGTTGCAAGGACTACTTTGGTTACCATTACTTTTAATTTTCGTTCTTTTAACAGCTCTTGGTTGGTTAGAAAGAAGAAGGCAAAATCTTTTTAGGAATTGGGCTAGTGGTTCTGAAATTTGCAAATTAGATAGTTCTGGTGCAGCTTTTTTAAAGGATGGTGAATTAAGATGGAGTGAGTTTGAAGCTGGAATATTTGAAGAAAAAGATAGTTTTACAATAAAGAAACTAGAACTAGTAGAGTTATTGGCCCTTACCTCAGGAGAAGCTCCTTTAACCAATGAATCTCAAGGTAAGTGCAGGCTCAGACTCGTTGGGAATGGGAAAGAGATGGATGTTCCATTTTCAGATGCAGAGAGGGCCCGAGAGTGGATGGATCAACTGATGGAAAAAGTTAGATGTGATTTGTGAAGGATCAACAAAAATCAAAGAATAGAAGGTTTTTTTTGTTAATTACTTTTTTATTTTTTACAAGCTATGCAACCTCACAAACTTTTAAAAAAGTTAATTACCAAGAAATTTCTATTATTGGTAGCGAGTTATTTTCTATCGACGATATAGTTACTAACTCATCTATAAATCTCCCAACCTCATTGATATTTATCAAAACCACATACGTAGAAAAAGAATTAAAAAAGAATTTATCTCTAAAGAATGTTTCAGTTTTTAGACAAATATTCCCTTTTGGTTTAAAAATTCTAATTAAAACAAGAACTCCAATAGCTTATGGCGAACGGATTTTTAAAGGGGAAAAAATAACTGGTTTTATTGATGAAGATGGTTTCTTCATCAGTCTAAAATATTCAGATCAAGTAAATTTGAAAAAAATAACTAGTAAAGTTTTTGGATGGAAAGAAAACTTTAGAGAGACATTATCAAAAATTTTGAATTATCAAAAATATAACGATGTTGAATTTAATACAATAACATTCTCCCCTAATGGCTTTTTAACTTTAGAGGAAAAAAGTCTTAAAACATTATTGTTAGGATTTAATCCAAAAAAAATAGAAAATCAATTACAAATAGTAAATAATATGAAAAACCAAATAAAAGAAAATATTATTTTAGAAAAAATAGATAATATCGACCTAACTGACCCCAACAATCCAAAAATTAAAGTGTTCAAACCCTAATAATTGAAAACAAATTTCATAAAAGTTTTTTTGATTAGATCAGTATTTGAAAGGGTTTCGGTTATTCACTCAAATTTTTGTCAAGTTAATATTTAAGGACTTTCTTCAAGAAAATCCTACATATCAGCTTAGTGAGTTCATAATGCATCCAATACTAGTATTTGATTTTATTTAGAGATGAGCTTCGGAAACAATCCAAACTTTGATCAATCAAAAGACATCCTTCCAAGTCAGAATGCCAAAATTGAAGTAATTGGTGTCGGGGGTGGTGGGAGTAATGCTGTAAACAGGATGATTGATAGTGATCTTGAAGGCGTTTCATTCAGAGTTTTAAATACTGACGCGCAAGCATTATTACAATCTTCTGCAGATCGTAGAGTTCAACTAGGTCAGAACTTAACAAGAGGTCTAGGAGCAGGAGGGAATCCAAGTATTGGTCAAAAAGCTGCTGAGGAATCTAAAGATGAATTGCAACAAACATTAGAAGGATCTGACTTAGTTTTTATTGCTGCAGGTATGGGAGGAGGAACTGGGACAGGAGCGGCTCCAGTGGTTGCTGAGGTTGCCAAGCAAAGTGGTGCTTTAACTGTTGGAATAGTAACCAAGCCATTTTCTTTTGAAGGTAAAAGGAGAATGCGTCAGGCAGAAGAAGGGATCGCAAGATTAGCCGAAAACGTTGATACGCTTATTGTGATTCCAAATGATCGTTTAAAAGACGTAATTGCAGGAGCTCCACTTCAAGAAGCCTTTAGAAATGCTGATGATGTTTTAAGGATGGGAGTTAAAGGTATAAGTGACATAATTACATGCCCTGGATTAGTTAACGTTGATTTTGCTGATGTTAGGTCCGTAATGACTGAAGCTGGCACTGCCCTGCTTGGTATAGGTATTGGTTCGGGCAGATCTAGAGCATTAGAGGCTGCTCAAGCGGCAATGAATAGTCCTTTATTAGAAGCGGCAAGAATTGATGGGGCCAAAGGTTGTGTGATAAATATTACAGGTGGGAAAGATATGACATTAGAAGATATGACCTCAGCTTCAGAAATTATTTATGATGTTGTAGATCCAGAAGCAAACATAATAGTAGGTGCTGTTATAGATGAATCAATGGAAGGGGAAATACAGGTAACTGTTATTGCAACAGGTTTCGAAACTAATCAACCATTAAAACAACAAAGGATTAAAAATAGATTATCTAATCAGCCACTTTATAATATTTCTGATAATAAAGACACAGGTACTAATATTCCAGAGTTTTTAAGATTAAGGCAGAATAAAAAAGATATCGAATAATCGCTAGAATTGAATGACTCGGTTATCTCGCCTGCCTCAAGCATCCCTTGTGGCTGCTACCTTCCGATCCTGACCAGGTTTGGGCGTTAAAACCGCGAAAGGCCGAGTCAAAATAATATTAGCAATTTTTGATAAAAAAAGATACATAGATTTTATGTTGCCATCAGAACTAGTTAAATATAAAAAAAAGTCTCAAAAGATTATTGCATTAACTGCATGGGATTCTATTACAGGTTCTTTAGCTGAGCAATCAGGAGCAGATATTGTTCTGGTGGGAGACTCTTTAGGTATGGTCTGTTTAGGATACAAATCGACCTTGCCTGTTACGTTAGAGAATATGATTTATCATACAAATGCAGTTTCTAGAGGGTTCAGAAAAGAAATAGAAGAACAATCCTTATTAGTGTGTGATATGCCTTTTCTTACTTATCAATGCGGAGAAAACAAGGCAGTTGAATATGCTGGGAAAATAATTAAGAATACTTATGCAAAGGCAGTAAAAATTGAGGGTGCTGATCCAGAGGTACAGAATGTTATTTCAAGGCTCATAAGGATGGGGATTCCTGTCATGGGACATTTGGGGCTTACTCCACAGAGCTATTTGAATCTAGGATTTAAACAACAAGGGAACAATTCAGAAAGTCACGAAAAAATCAAAAGAGATGCTTTATCACTAGAAAAATTAGGATGTTTTTCTATAGTTTTAGAACATATCCCAGAATTACTTGCTAAAGAAATTCAAACCGAATTAGAGATACCAACAATAGGTATAGGTGCAGGAAATTTTTGTGATGGACAAGTAAGAGTTACTGCTGATTTGTTAGGACTAAATGATAAGCAACCTCCATTTTGTAGACCAATTATTGATGGGAAAAAATTGTTTGGTGAAAAACTAAAAGAATGGGTAGCACTAGAAAAGCTCAGTTAAATTCTTCCCACCATCTAAACATTGAAACAAGAATTTGATTGCTTAATTCCATTCCTTTTGGATCACTTAAAAAAAATCTGTTTTCTCTTTTAATCAAAAGGCCACTTTTCAAGAAGGGGGCCCAAGCTTTTAATAACTTTGTTAAAGCTATTTTGGACTTTTTATTATCCCAATTTTGTTCATTTAATAAATCATAAATATTGATGCCCTCTTTAAGTCTCATTCCTAACATGATTTTCTCATCCAATTCTTTATAAATATTTTCTTGGTTAATAAGTGAATTTTCTAATTTGATTTCGCATTGCTTAGTTACCCATTTTTTATAATCTTTACTAATTCTTGGCCTTGTAAAATTCTCCCCCCAAGGAGAACTAGTCGAACCTTGACCAAAACTCCACCATCCTAGACCTTTCCAATAAACTCTATTATGTCTTGATTGATGTCCAGGAATAGAGTAATTAGAGATTTCATATCTTGAATAACCTGAAGTTTTCAAGATAAAGTTTGTTAACTCACTATTTTTATAAGCTTCATCATCATTAGGTAAATATAGTTTACCTAAATCAACTAATTTCTTAAAAACAGTTCCATTCTCAATACTTAAATCATAAATTGATATGTGTGGAGGACAGAACTTTAAAGATTGTTTTAAGTCTTCTTGCCATTCTTTAAAACCACTTCTTGGTAAATTTTGAATTAAATCCAAACTCCAACTTTTTATAAGACCATGATCATATGCTCTCTTTAACCAAAAACAAGATTTTTCTACATCTTTACTGCAATGTCTTCTTCCTGCCTGTTCTAGAACCTGATTATTAAAACTTTGAACACCAAGACTAAATCTATTAATCCCAGCCTTTATAAAGCCATATAGATCATCCTCATTAAAACTGGCTGGGTCAACTTCCATTGTAATTTCGGCCCCATAATCAATTTTATAACTCTCCTTAAAAAGATTTATTAAATCCTTAATCTGTAAGGGATTTAAAATTGAAGGAGTTCCTCCACCGATATAAATTGTTGAAAGAGGAGATTTATGTTTGATTGATAATATTTCTTTTTTTAAATAGGTTAAATATTCTTTTACGGTTTTACTCCCATATCCCTCTAAACTTTCGACTTTATTGCCTAAAGGTATAACTGCAAAATCACAATAGAAACATCTTCTGTGACAAAAAGGTATGTGTACGTAAGCACTTCTTGGCAACTTATTCATTTTAGAATCAAAATATAAAGCTTAAAAAAAAACATAGAGGAGTTTTAAAAATAAAATCTTTATTTACTCAATTAATAAATCCTAGTAGATTATATATATGACGGATATCTTAGTACTAATTTTATTTGTATTGTCTGGAGCGGCATCAGGTTGGCTTGGGGTTGATCTTCTACCAATAGACATACTTAAACAAGTCTCTAATGTAGAAGGTTTTAGAATTGTACTAGCGATAATAGGATTTTTTATTGGATTAGCAGCAGGTTTTGTATTTTTGCAGCTTAGAAAGACATTCCTGGATCAAATACGAACCATGCCTACGGATTTATTAATAAGTAGAGCGGTAGGGTTAATTTTGGGATTACTTGTTGCAAATCTGCTACTTGCTCCAATATTGTTGATTCCATTTCCAAGGGAAGTATTTTTTGCAAAACCTTTAGCAGCCATTCTTAGTAATTTTTTCTTTGGGGCACTTGGTTATAAATTAGCTGATACTCACGGCAGGACATTGTTAAGACTATTCAACCCTACTAATACCGACGCTTATTTAGTAAACGAAGGAATAATTCCAGCAGCAAGCCCAAAAATTCTTGATACTAGTGTAATTATTGATGGAAGGATAAATGGTTTATTAAGCTGTGGATTACTTGAGGGGCAATTAATTGTGGCCCAAAGTGTAATTGATGAGCTACAAACTTTAGCTGACTCTAGTAGTAATGAAAAAAGAGGAAAAGGAAGAAGAGGTCTTAAATTATTAAAAGAGCTGAGAGAACTATATGGAAGAAGACTTGTAATAAACCCAACTAAATATGAGGGGAATGGGGTAGATGAAAAACTTCTAAGAATTACGGAGGATATGGCAGGTACTTTAATTACGGCAGATTATAATCTTTCTCAAATTGCAGAGGTAAAAGAATTAAAAGTTATGAATTTGAGCGATTTAGTTATAGCTTTAAGGCCAGAAGTACAGCCTGGAGAATCACTTAATATAAAAATAGTCAGAGAGGGTAAAGAAAAATTGCAAGGAATTGGATATTTAGATGATGGAACAATGGTAGTAATTGATGATGCAAAGAAATTTGTTGGAGAAAGACTAGACGTGGTTATTACTGGTGCATTACAAACGCCCACTGGAAGAATGGTATTTGGGAAATTGATAAATAATCCGGAGTCAAACAAATCTTTTAAATCTCCAGCGACACAGGGCTAAATATAGCTAGAATCAAACTAGTATTAATTTTGTAGAACATATGACTGTATCTGCTCCTTATTACGGCGAAAATACCGCTATGAGGACTCCGCCACCAGATTTACCTTCTCTTCTGCTAAAAGAGAGAATTGTATACCTAGGATTACCGTTATTTTCAGACGATGACGCTAAAAGACAATTAGGGATGGATGTTACCGAGCTAATTATTGCTCAACTCCTTTATTTAGAATTTGATGATCCAGACAAACCTATATATTTTTATATAAATTCAACAGGCACTAGCTGGTATACCGGAGATGCGGTTGGTTTTGAAACAGAAGCTTTTGCTATTTGCGATACCATCAACTACATTAAACCCCCTATTCATACAATTTGTATTGGACAAGCAATGGGAACAGCAGCAGTTATCTTGTCTTCAGGGACTAAAGGGCATAGAGCAGCTCTCCCACATGCTTCTATTGTTCTTCATCAACCAATTAGCGGTGCTAGAGGGCAAGCAACTGATATCCAAATAAGGGCAGAAGAGGTATTAAAAAATAAAAAATCAATGCTGGAGATCTTATCACGCAACACTGGTAAAAGTATTGAAGAGCTCTCGAAAGATTCTGACAGGATGAGTTATCTTAATCCTCAAGAAGCTTTAGATTATGGAGTTATAGATAGAATACTCACAAGTCAAAAAGATTTGCCAAATAACATTTAATCCCTACTTTTAACTCACTACTTTTTTAAAATTATGCCAATAGGAACTCCAAGTGTGCCTTATAGACTCCCAGGAAGTCAATACGAAAGATGGGTAGACATTTATACAAGATTGGGAGTTGAGAGGATTTTATTTCTCGGACAAGAAGTTAATGATGGAATTGCTAACAGCCTAGTAGCTCAAATGCTTTACCTTGATTCTGATGATAATACAAAACCTATTTATCTTTACATAAATAGTCCTGGAGGATCAGTCACAGCAGGTTTGGCAATATATGACACTATCAAATACGTTAAAAGCGATGTAGTCACTATATGCGTAGGTCTTGCAGCCTCTATGGGAGCATTTTTACTAGGAGCTGGTACTAAAGGTAAAAGGGTTGCTCTTCCTCATAGTCGAATTATGATTCATCAACCACTAGGAGGGACTTCACAACGCCAGGCTAGTGATATTGAAATAGAAGCTAGAGAAATACTGAGAATTAAAGATATGTTGAATCATTCTATGTCTGATATGACAGGACAATCCTTTGAAAAGATAGAGAAAGATACTGACAGAGATTATTTTTTAAGTGCTGAAGAAGCTAAAAAATATGGGCTAATTGATAGAGTCATTTCACATCCAAGCGAGGCCAGCTAGCTCTTATTATTTAAAATTGATATTTAAATATTAATTTTTAAATGAGCAATTATATGGTTTATTTACACCTTTAATGTCTAAAATATTAACTATCAAAAGTTTAGAAGTTACAACTAATGACACAACTCTTTTATGACACAGATGCTGACCTAAGTCTATTAAAAAATAAAACTATCGCAATAATAGGCTACGGTTCACAAGGTCATGCACATGCTTTAAATCTTAAAGACAGTGGAATGGATGTAATAGTAGGGTTATACAAAGGTAGTAATTCTGAAAGCAAAGCTATTAATGATGGATTAAAAGTATTTACTGTTTCTGAGGCTTGTGAAAAAGCAGATTGGATTATGATTCTGCTTCCAGATGAGTTCCAAAAAGAGGTTTATATCAATGAGATAGAACCAAATTTAAAAGAAGGTAAGATATTAAGTTTTGCACATGGATTTAATATAAGATTCGAACTAATTAAGCCACCTAATTTTGTCGACGTTGTAATGATTGCACCAAAAGGGCCTGGACATACTGTTCGTTGGGAATATCAAAATGGCCAAGGAGTTCCTGCTCTATTCGCAGTTGAACAGAACTATTCAGGCAATGCGAGATCATTAGCTATGTCTTATGCCAAGGGTATTGGAGGTACTAGAGCTGGGATTCTTGAAACAAATTTTAAAGAAGAAACTGAAACAGATCTTTTTGGAGAACAGGCAGTTCTATGTGGTGGTTTATCAGAACTTGTTAAATCAGGATTTGAAACTCTCGTTGAGGCAGGATATCAACCCGAATTAGCATATTTTGAGTGTTTACACGAAGTAAAGTTAATTGTCGATCTTATGGTCAAGGGAGGATTATCTCAAATGAGAGATTCAATTTCAAATACTGCAGAATATGGTGATTATGTAAGTGGGAAAAGACTTATAAATAATGATACAAAGAAAGAAATGCAGAAAATTTTAAAAGATATTCAAGATGGTACTTTCGCTAAAAATTTTGTAGATGAATGTGATAATAACAAACCCTTAATGACAAAATTGAGAGAAGAAAATTCTAAACACGAGATAGAAAAAGTTGGAAAAGGTCTTCGTGCTATGTTCAGTTGGCTGAAATAAATTTATATTTTATATTTATTGGCTCGATTGGGTTTGATCATTTAATTGGTGATCCAAGGTTTATCATTCATCCTGTTCAAATAATTGGGATTTACATAAAACAAATAACAAATTTTTTTATCCATAATTTCAAGAAAAATAAGAGGATATTATTTTGGGGCGGATTATTTATTGCACTATCCACTATCGTGACAAGCTTTTTGATCGGTAAGATTATTGAATTAATTTTCATTCAATCAAAAAGCAATCTTATTTTTGGAGTATTAATCTTCTTAGGCTTATCGAGTTGTTTAGCTTCAAAAAGTCTAATCTCGAGCGTAAAAGAAATTTCAAATCTTATAAACGACAAAAAAACTGATCAAAAAACTGAACAAATAGTTAAAGAAAAAGTGCAAAGAATTGTAAGTAGAGATGTAAGTACATCTTCGTTAGAGCATCTTTTGAGATCAAGTATTGAAAGTCTTACAGAAAATTCAGTTGATGGGATTTTTGGTCCGCTTTTTTGGATATTTATTGGAACAGTTTTTATCAAATTTTCGATTTTTCTTCCAGGTCCTTTATCACTTGGCTTTTCATATAAAGCAATAAGTACTTTGGATTCAATGATCGGCTATAAATATGACCATTACAAATATCTAGGTTTTTTTAGTGCAAAAATTGAAGATTGTTCAACTTTCCTTCCAAGTAGATTAGTTTTATTAACATTACCTTTGGTTAGTTCTAAAATTAAAAAATATATTTCTGTAATTAAAAAAAGTTACTCTGATGGAATTAAATATGATTCTCCTAATTCTGGTATTTCAGAGGCTATTTTTGCATATATTTCCAATATCAAATTAGGAGGTGAGAACAAATATAATGATGAAATTATTGAAAAGCCAATTATCAATTCAAATGGTGATATTTGCTCCAAAGAAAAAATAAATATTATTTGTCAATTAATTTTAAGACTTCAAATACTGTGGATAATTACTTTTACCATAATTTTTTTTAATATTTGAATTCCAATTCAATGAAATTTGTTTTAAGTCACTTATCATTATTAAAAAGACATTTTTCATGAAAGAAGAAAATCCCCCATTAAAAAATTCGGATAATAGTCCTATTGAAAATCTAAATGAAGATACAAATAATACATCTTCTGATAGCGAATATTCAAAGTGGGTTGATAATCAAGGCGATGAAGTAAAAGATGTTTTTGGATTTAATAGTAGTGCTGAACTTGTAAATGGCAGAGCAGCTATGATCGGTTTTTTAATGCTCTTATTAACCGAATTAGTTTTTAAAGGAAGACCTGTTACTTCCTCAATCTTTGGTATAAATTGAAAATGGAAGAAAAAAAATCTAATCCTTTAAAAATTTTCCTATACATTTCAGCTTGGGTAATAATTTGGGGAACATTTGGTTCATTTATAGATTTTCCTCTTTATAAAAATAATATCTATCAAGAGGGGAGCATATATCAATATCTTACTTTTACAATTACAGCAATCATTTCAATTTTGAGTGCCAAATTTTTTTATAAAAAAATTAAACTATAAAAACTTATATCTATATTTTTTGATAATTTTTGCTGGTTCTAAATTATCCTGAGTCTCATATAGTATCCATTGATGAGTTTCAGTATCATGATCACAGCCTAAGCTATTTGATGGGTCAGGCAAATTAGAAAGATATGAGTGACATGACTGATCCGCCTCGAAAGCAGAGTCATAACCACTTAAAAAGTATACTGAAAATCCAATAAGCACAACTGATACAACCACTTGAAAAAATAAGCTAACTATCTTCATGAATTTCCTTTCAAAATTTAAATATATCACTTATAAAATTCAATCGATAAAAAATTAAGCTATCGACCAACATTAAAGATAAAATCATGAAAGCCTTGATTATTAAAATACAAAATAACCAAGAGTATTAAAATTATATTTAAAACTAATACAACTGAACCAAATATATTAATCTGCTTTTTACCTGGTAAGGTATAAGTAAATTTTTTCCCTTTAAGAAAAGAAGCTAACCCTTTTTTCTCCTTTTCCAAGTCCTTAATAGGTTTATCATTTTTAACTTCACTTTCAGAAAAACCTTTTACCATTAGAACTTTTATAACAAATTAATAATATTCTAAATTTAAAATTTTTCTCAAGAATTAACAATTTTTATTCACATATGGAAGCATCATTCCATTTTTATTTTTCTTTAACTTTCTAAAGTAATAAGCTTCAATAAGTTCTGTCTGCAAACCAAGAATACTTGCCTGACATTTATATTTTTTTTGCTCAGACTCAACTAGCTGTATTTTCTCAATTTCCAATAATAAGTTACTGCATACTTTATATTGCAAATCTTTAAAGCATTCATTTGCTTTTCTTAAAATTTCAGATTTAGTTAATAATTGTTCGGCAACAATAGGATTTAAGAATAAAACTAACAAAGGTAGTGAGAAACATATAAATTTCTTATAACTAAAAAGAGTCAAAAAGTAAAAACCCTCCTAATAAAATCATGTTAAAAAATAATATAAAAAATTATCAATCCTTTTTTCTTTATAAAAAAAGGTGCTCAAAAAGAGCACCTAAATTAAGGAAAAAATAAGCTATTAGAATATTAGCCTTGAACTCTATCCTTAAATAGTTTTCCTGCTGAGAATGTAGGAACTCTTTTCGCGGGAATCGCAATTTTTTCCCCAGTTTTAGGGTTTAAGCCCTGTCTAGCAGAACGGTCCCTTGGTTCAAAAGAACCAAATCCCAGTATGGAGACTTTTTTGCCTTCCACTACTGAATCAACAATAGTTTCAATAGCTGCATCAACAACTAAAGATACATCTGTTTTTGTAAGCTCAGTACGAGCAGCTACAAGATTTACTAAATCAGCTTTGTTCATTGAATTGTTTGTATAGCAGAGATTTGAAAGACAAGAGTTTTAAAATCAAGTCTAATTACCTCGAACTTGCATATCATATGGAGCAAATACAAATACGGCAACCAAAAATGCCGGCGGCGCAAAGCTTTATACAAAATTTAATGACATTTTTAGCTATTCAACAATATTGTTAGATCTTAAGTTTTCATAAGCACTTAAATTTTCTTTAACTAAAATGAAGGGCTAAAACTCTTGCAATAACTAGTTTTCTTTAGAAAAGTTTATTTTCTAATTATAAAAAAAATTTATATTTAAAAGTAATCAATTTAAGAATTTCAAATATTTATTATTTTTTATTAAATTTCAGATATATTTTCTTCTCAGCACATGAAGAGGATATTCTTTCTATTTTAAAAGCAAAAAAGTTCAGTAGCTTATTACATTTGAACCGAGGTTTTGAACTTTTTTGTGTATAAATATAAAACAAAGAAAAGGACATTTAATTAGTAATATTAAATTTTTAAATTTAAGAATATTGATGAGTGAAACATCAAATTTGATTCTTTTTTTTTAATTTTGCAATTATGATTCTGAAAGTGAATTATTTAACTAAATTAGTTCATTTATAAAAAAAAATTATAGAAATAAAGAAACAGTGAATGATATAAAGGTAGGAAAACCATTGCCTCTGGGAAGTACAATAACTTCAGAAGGTGTCAATTTCTCTCTAATCGCTACAAATGCAGAATATATAGAAATTTTATTATTCGAGAAAGAAGATTCAGTTGCTCCAAAAACAATCTTTAAGTTAGATCATAGTCATA
>QBXG01000025.1:0-19419 GCA_003283445.1 Prochlorococcus sp. AG-321-D23
GTTGATCCTTTATCCGTATATGAATGTTCTTCAAACCGTACATAATTTAAAAGCATAATAAATGATTTCTTAGTTAGAACATATTAGTAGTAGTTAAAATTCAAATGCCTTCAACTCCAATTAAATCCTGTAAAAAATATGTTTTGAGTTATAAAGATTCATTAAACAAAACATATCAACTAGGATTCTATGCCCGAGATGCATACGATTGCTTAATGCTTGCCAGAGAATTTAATTCTTATATCCATGATCATCCACGTTCTGTAGTCAGAATCCAACAAAAATTTTGAAATAATTATGAATCTATAAAGATACCCTTAAGATTTATTGTTTTAACTTTTCTATTTGTATTGAGATATTGTCTCAAATTTTAAACCTAAAATAATCAACTGAAGCGAATTATACATCTCAAAGAGAAGTATAAAAAGAAAGCCACAGACAAATAGAAAAATTATTTAAGATAAAAAATATTCTTGATTTTTAATTATGAACGTTTACGTATTCTGGATTTTGTTTTTCGGTTTGTGGGGAATTGTCCCTTTAATGATTATAAAAGGTAGAACAGATGAAAAAACAATTATAAAAACAGTCCCAGAAGTTAAAGCCAAGAAAAAAGGTTGGTTTAACTAAAAAATTTTATAAAGCAATTTAATCAATATAAATTAATTTTTTGGAAACTTATCGAGCTTGAAAAAAAACCTCTAAATTTTTGCTTTTTTTAAGGCTTAGAAAAATATATTTAATATTTTATGAGTTCGCCAAGCGTGAAATATAATTTTCAAGTTTTCCAGCATTAATCCAACCAGTGGCAATAGTTTTAACTTCAGTTTTGTTAACTCTTCCACGATGAATATGCGATATACCTGCCGGGAAAATAATAAGTTTCCCCCTCTCAGCTATTTCATGATGATTCTGCCAATGAAATTCAGTTCCACCAGAACTAATATCATTGCAATAAAGAATCCATGCTAAGACTCTATTAACAGGCTCCGTAGCTTCATTACTAATAGTCCAATCACAATGCCATTTTTTAAATCCCTCTCCTGGCGCATAACGTTGTAAATTAAATATTGGGTTAACAAATAAAGTTTTTTCTGGACAGCATTCTTTTATTAGAGGGTGATCCTCAAGATACTTTTTTAGTCCTGCATTAACTCCTCTAATTATGACTTCGGAGATTGCGAAGGCTTCTGGATCTGATCTGTCTATTGAAACAAGACTAATATCAGTGGAAACTTTATCTGGATCAGAATTCAAAGAGTCATTTTGTCCGAAAGCAATTCCCACAGTATGTAAGTCTTTGCGGCGATCAAAGAAAGAAATCACACCATCAGCTACTGCTTCAAATCCTGAATTTTTATATCTCCCAATTAGTTCCATAACAAGTATTAATATTGATGTATTGTAAATAATCCTTTTATCATATCTTTTAGATAACCCTTTATTTTAAATAGCTTTCTATTTAAGATAAAAAAATGGAACCTAATGAAAAAATTTCTTTTTTTAGTTGTGGTTGTAGGTAGATCTCCTAAAGCAAATATCGAACTACATGACGTCAGGTGGGTTATAGGTTCAAAAATTGAGGATACTTTTGATCAATTAAGAAATGATTGGTTTGGATCTTATAATGGATTACATATTGATAGTTATAAAAAAATTGAATCAATTGATGGTTATAAAATAAATCTTAGAAATAAAGAGAATAATGAACCAAAAAATAAGATTTTTAAAAAAGAGAAATTCCCCAATAAAAAATTATGGTTTGTAAATATTGGAGGATATGATCCAAGCTCTATGCAAGAAAAACATGAATTTGGTTTCGTTGTAGCCTCTAGTCCTTCAGAGGCCAAAAATAAAGCCAAATCAAAATGGCTTATTGACCTCCAAAAAAAACATACAGATGATATTTATACTGTTAAAAGTTTTACTAATGTAGACGAATGTGAGTTTATAAAAAATATAAATAATCGGGAAATTGAATTAATACCTAACGAAAATCATTTAGAAGAAAAAAATATTCCAGATTGGTTTGGATACATGAGAATTGATAAAAATTAATTTTAAAGATTTAAAGAAAAAAAACCTTTAAAAATTAGAACTGAAATTATTAACTACTAACTAATAGTATTAAATCCACCACTTACTAAGAATATAATCGCACCTAATGCCATTGTTGCTACTCCCATATATGGATATTTTTTAATTCTCGTTTTGGTAAGTGGAAGCCAAGAAATATACCTATCTGATTTATTTATATCGGATATTTTTTTTCTTGGAGGGATACCTAATACTTGCCTTCTTTTTGCTTCGCCCATATCTTTTTAATTTATTTATAGATTAATCTTAAAATTTAAGTTTCAAATCTGCGAGTTATTTCATGTATTTCTTCTCTGAATTCCTTTTCATTTAATCTGATAACCAACTTGTAATTTTTGTAGTGCTATAAATATGCCCTCCAGCTTCAATATTCTTTATTGTTTCGGGATCAGAAAATATATGTTTAGCAACTCCTTCTTCGGCTTGATGAATAACAATAACTTCTTTAGGATCCGTTAAACCTTTGCCTCTATATAAAGGAGATAAACCTGCACTTTTATGAAATTGGTCTATCTCTGGACTATCGAAAATTTTAGCCCATTCTTCAAATGTATTTGAAATTTGAAAGGTGAAAACAGTAGTTTCAGTAGTCATAAAAATTCATTAATCGATAAACATCTTAGACCCTTTTTACATAAATAAGTTTAGATTAGATTCAGAACTTATTAAAGGGCTTTTAAACCTTCTCTAGAGAAAAATTTGATAATACATAATGAGATAATTGCAGCTAAATAACCAGAAATATTTAGAAATGGAGGAAGTATTAAAGGAAGAATGATAATAATTTTTAGGGACGGTTTTACTTTGTCATAACTAAATATGAAAAGAGGCACATACCAAAATAAACCCATAATCCAAGAAATTGGATTTATGATATTAATCCAATTCATTATTGTGAAAAAACATAATGTTACTGAATGTTTTGAATACTTGAATAGACAAATTAAAGATCCAATAGTACCAATAATTCCACTAAGTACTAAATTATTTGATAGTAAAGGATTAGCAAATCCAAAAACAAAAAAATGTGAATGAAATAAATTTCTTGCATCAGATGTTCGTACCATCATTGAACCTTTTATTATGCCCACATTATTTGGAAGCTCCTTTAAATTACCTATTGGTATCTCATTCCAAGGAATTGTTATTCTTTCAATAAAAGATAATCTCCATTCAAGTGGACATAAAAAAACATTTAAAAAATATAATATCAATAACGAAATTATTAGATATGTAAAAAATCTTACTCTTTTTTTGCTTTGAATAAAAGTAATTGCCAATAGCAAAGGAAATACTTTTATAAAACCTAATATTGCTATTGAAATTGAACTTAGTAAAAGAGCCCCTTTTTTATAAAAATAAAAAGATAACAATGCCAAGCAAACTATTATCATCTCTACTTGTCCTCTTGAAATTGTTGCCAGAACTGGAAAGCTTATTCCAACTATCATCAAAGAATTGGGATTAATATAAAAAAGACGCTTTCTTATAATTAAAAAAGTTAAAAATGAGATGCTTGAAAGAGAAATAAAATTAAAGAGGTTTTTTGAAAATTCATATGGCAATGTCGCAAAAGGAGCAAATAAATAAGATGCTATTGGTGGATATTTCCAACCTGAAAATTTAGAAAGCTCCGAATTTACTGGACCATAGTAATCAATATTTAAAGAAATATGATTTAAATAGGGGTTTAGATTATTTAGGACTGATTTGCCAGCTAAATAGAAAGCTCTATAGTCTATGGCATATGTTTCATTGCTTATATAAAAAATAAGGAAAATTGGACAGAGAGAAATAATATATTTATTCCATTCGATTTTTTTTTCAATTTTATTCATTCAAACTTTCTTCCCTTACATATGGGTTTTGATTACTATATAGTAATTGAGTTGCATAGTTCAAAATAATGATATCAATAGTTATTCCTACCTTTAATGAAGTAAAAAATATAATACCCCTTTTAAAAACTTTAATTAATATAGTAAGTGATTTCAAATATGAGATAATTGTTGTTGATGATGATTCCCCGGATGGTACATCTCAAGAAATAGTTAAATTTATGAAGGATAATAAAAAAGTAAAATTAATAACAAGGGTAGGAAGGTCAGGATTATCTAGCGCAATTAAAGAGGGTTTGATATTTGCACAAGGAAAATATTTATTAGTTTTAGATGGAGATGGTCAGCACGAACCCACCTTTGTTTTGAATATGATTAAAAGAATTAAAAAAAATAAAGTTGCAATTATTATTGGAAGTAGATTTCTTAATTCTTCAAGACTCGAGGGATTATCTAAAAAAAGGAGTATAGGATCAAAAGTTGCAAATAAAATTGCGGGGGCTTCACTACCTAAAAATTATTCAAATCTAACTGACCACTTAAGTGGATGTTTTTGTCTTAATAAAGAAAAGACTGAATATTTGATACGAAAAATTGAAATTAATGGATTTAAATTTTTATATGAACTTCTTTCTGTGAGTAAGGGCAAATTAATAGTAGAAGAAGTCCCATTAATTTTTAAAGAAAGAAGATATGGAAATTCAAAATTGGACTTAGCTATTGTGTGGGACTTTTTTATTTCGATTTTACATAGTTTTACTTTTAGAATTATTCCAAGAAGAGCTATAAGTTTTGGATTAGTTGGATTTACAGGTATTTTTGTTCAACTTTTTATAACTTCATTTTTAACAAGAATTTTTTTAATAGAATTTTATGACGCATTACCATTTGCCATAATATGTGCGGCCACCTCAAATTTTTTGATAAATAATCAAGTTACTTTTCGTTCTAATAGATTAATTAAATTAGCATTATTAATTGGTTTTTTTAAGTTTCTTTTAATAGCATCATTACCTATTATTGCAAATATAGGTATAACAACAGCTTTTTATAAATATATTTCTGCTGATACATTTATCGCACAGATTGCAGGAATAGTTATCGTCTATGCTTGGAATTATTTAGCTAGCAGTTCATTTGTTTGGAATAAATCAACTTAAATTATTTTAATAAATGAATTTTTAAATTATGTTTTTAAAAATATTTAAAATTTCCATTAGGAAATTAACAAAGAATATCCCCCTTATTGATCGTTGGCTGCTTGGTCAATTGATACCTCCAATGTTGTTTGCAATTGGAGCTTTTACTGCTGTAAGTTTAAGTGTTGGAATTATGTTTGATTTAGTTAGAAAAATAGTTGAATTTGGATTGCCTTTCGAAGTCGCGTTGAAGGTTCTTTTTTTAAAACTCCCTGGCTTTCTTGTTTTATCATTTCCCATGTCGATGCTTTTAGCTACTTTGCTGGCATATGGAAAGTTATCCTCTAATTCAGAGTTATTAGCTTTAAAGAGTCTAGGAGTAGCGAATAGAAGAATTATTTTTCCTGCAGTACTTCTTTCAATATTTATGACATTGTTAACCTTTACTTTTAATGACAGTCTGGTTCCTATTTCAAATCAAGTTGCAGAAAATACAATGCGAACCTCTTTAGGAAAAGCTATTAGTAGTGAAGAGGGAAAACATATAATGTTTTCTAGATATGGATCGCAAGTTGATAAATCTAATAGAGTCTCTGATTCAAATGAAAATTTAACTCATATTTTCTATGCCAAATATTTTCGAAATAATTTTATGGAAGAGGTAACATTAATTGACTTCTCAAGAATTGGTATGGAACAAATCCTTAAGGCAGAAAAAGGTGAATTTGATCAAAATAAAAATCTATGGATTTTTTATGATGGTCGATTAACAATTACTCAGGATAGTGGAGATATTAGTTTTATTAATTTCAATGAATATAAATATCCTCTTGGAGAAGGGCCAAGGGAATTAGCAAAAGTCCCATCTGACGCGAATGATATGACGGTAAGGCAAGCAATTAAAGCTGAATCTCTTTATAGACAAGCAGGAAATAATAAAGAAGCTAGAAGAATGAGAGTAAGAATACAGGAAAAGTTTACTCTTCCTGCAGCATGTATAGTTTTTGGTTTAATTGGGTGTAGTTTTGGAGTTAGATCAATTTCAAGATCATCTAAAAGCCAGGGATTTGGCTTAAGTGTTTTAATGATATTTGGTTATTATCTTTTATCTTTCTTTTCAAGCTCGCTTGGCGTAAAGGGGATTTTTAATCCTGTATTAGCTGCTTGGGCCCCTGTATTTTTATCTATAAGTCTCTCTATGTTTTTACTTAGCAAGGCAAGTAAAATTTAATATTTTAAAGATAAAAACTTTGGCTATTGCAATTAATTTAGATATTTGTTTTATTAGAAATAAATGAAGTAATGACTTCCAAAACATTAGCAAGAAATTGCAATTGTATTCATTGCAAACAAAAATTGGAACAAATAAATCGTTCAAAAGTTTATTGGGATAAGTTAATTATTAATAAATTTAATGCTTAAATTTTCTTAGTAATTGAATTACCATAAAATAAGGAAAAATATTAAATAAAAAATACCAAAATAATTACAGCAATATTAATTATCAGGCTTAAATTTTTGGAGTTTAGATTCCTTTTTATCGAGCTTTTTTATTATTGCGGTAGATTTTGTTCTCTCGATTAAATAGCCATAAAATAGCAATTATACAAAAAGGAATAAGAATGAAATCTAAGGACATATTGAATTTAAACTATATCCTTTTTTAGCAAGATTATTTTATCTTGACAGGAAAGTTTCTAAAAAAAATTAAATACTGATGTATAAGGTTTTATTCAACAACTTTTTCTTAAGTGCTAATCAATGTCTTATTTAAATCTTTTTTATTTAAAATCAAAAAACTGTTGATTTGTTTTTTACAAACTGAATATTATTTGCAAACAATTAAAAAGAGCTTGCTCGCATCCCTACTAGCAAACTCTCATGACGATAAAGTTAAATTCAGATTGACTGAGCTTAACCAGCTAAGCACTTCCTAAATGCTTGTTCTTATTGTAGTAAGTAAAATTACTTACTGTGAGTATAAATACTCAAGCTGGTTGGCGCTAGATTTAGCTTCTTACTCTATGGATATATTAATAAGTGATAATTCACTAGCTCAAAGTTAGATTAGAAAAAAAGAAATACCAAATAAAGACTATTGAATTAAGAACAAATATTATACCTAGAAAAATATATGCAAATTTTTTACCTATAAAAGCTGTTTCAGGTTCAAGTTTTACTCTCATTTTTTATCCTTATTTTCTTAATAAATCTATCACCTTTTAAAATTAAAAATTTTCCTTGTATTATTATTTACCCTAATTTTATTCAAAAGAAATTTTAAACTCAATCTAATAATGCTAGTTAAAGTTTTTGAATTCAAATAACGACCTAAAGATATTGACTGAAATCTTTATTTGTTAACTGATTAATAACTTTATCCAACCATTCGGTATTGGTTTCAGTTTTTTTGTCTTGGGATTTTTTCTTTTTTGTATTCATAAATCTTCCTCAAATAAAAATTAAATTTAATTTAGAATAAATCTAATAAAAATCAACCTTTAAAATTTACAGGTTTACGTATAAAAGTTAATTTTAGTCGCAATAAAAAAGGCATTCTTTTTTAGAGGGATGCTCTTTGCACTCTTCAGCCCAATAGTCTTTGTTAGGTGAAAATGGTGATAAATAAGCCTTCAAAGAAACTTTTTTTTTTGGAAGAATTTTGAAAGTGTCATTTAATACCATGATTAAAAACCTCCTTCTTCTAATATTGTTGTTTGTAACCTTTCTTAGTTTGAGTAAGTCTAGCTCCAAGATAGGTTAATAAAATTACCCAGAATACAATCTCCAATCCGAGGTTGGTCATCTGATTTGCCTCCAATTATTTGATTAGACTTTAATATGATTTTTATTATTCCGATAGAGTTTTTATACTGATTAAAGAAACCTTTTTGTTGGCGTGAACACTTTTTTTTATATGCCGTCTTGATCTTCACCGAAAGGATTATATTTAATATCCCAAATTAAGACTACTGCAGTTGATAAAATTAGTAAGGCAAAAACAACTTGAGGCGGAGGATAAATCATTTTATCGATTCATCATATAAGCAATAAAACCAGAAAAGGTAAGAAGCTTAAAAAAAATAAAAAATGGCATAATCTTTTCAGCCTTTAAGCCAAAAGGCAAATATTTATTAATTGCATTCATTTTTTTTTATAATTATTTAGATAATACTAACCAAATTTTTTTATAATAGAAAAAAACTCATGTTCTAAATTTCTTAATTCAAATTGTTTAAAAAGAATATAGTTTAAGTAATAAATTAAAATAACAAATAAAAAAACCAGATTGTATTTAGCAATCTGGTTTGTACAATTTATTTGAGAAAACTTAAATAAATCCAGGAATAATTTGACCTGTGGTTAGATAAGCTCCTACTAATGCAACAAAGCCCATCATAGCAAATCTACCATTTAGCTTTTCAGCAACAATTTTTTCTTTTCAACAAATTTTGTTTCGTTGTTCTTCATTAAAACCAACCAGGGATGATTTGTCCGGTTGTTACGTAAGCACCTACAGCTGCTACGAAACCTAACATTGCTGCCCAACCATTAAAACGTTCTGCTTCAGGAGTCATTTTTTTAAAAATAATTTATATTAATAAATATAACACATATATTTATTTTTGTAAATAAATAATCCTAATTGATCGAATTGAGGATTATTAAGTTACATTTCTGTTACATTAATGTCTCAAATATTTCAAAGGCTTTTATATTTTGACTAAGGGTTACGATGGTCCTTTTAAAATTTAGACTTCTCATCAAATTTAGTTTGAAGTTTTGCCGCCTTATGCAACAAACTAACCGCTTCTTTTCTTCCAGTTGCGATGGATGCTTGATGCAATAAATCTGCATACTTTTTGTTTAATTTTTTCATTTAAGTCGTAATATTATAAATTCAGGATTGATAAGGAAAATAAGTATTTATATTTAATCAAAAAATAGATTAAAAACGCTTATATTTCTGAAAGTTTGACTCTTGCAATTAGTATTCTTATTAGAAATTCTTTAGCTTGGTCAATATTAATTAATCTTATCTCTACCTGAGATTCTTCCATAATACCATTAATACACTTATAACTGTGATTTGAGTTAAAGTTAATTATTTTATGGTCAAAATTTAATAGATCTATAAAAATTTAATAAATGAAAAATTTTTTTAATTATTATTTAATTTATAAACCAATCTATTTAAATATTTAAAGAACACGGACAGCAATTCATAGAAAGATAGATCAAGATATGCTTGATTATGTTTAAGGAACCTTTCTTATATTCTTTTTTTTTTATTTTTTTTAGTAACCAAATTCTTGCACTTTATTATTTATAAAATAATTTTGAACAAATTTTTAATTGAGATAAAAGCCTCATTAGATATAAATTTTAACTAATATTATGAAAAGAGTTAGCTAGTAGGGATACAGGCTAACTCTTTTTTATTTTATAAAAAAGATGTTTTTAAGAAATAGAAGTTTTTCAAAATGCTAAAAAAGAATATCTTTTTATCTAATATTCATTTTTTAGATCACTTTAAAGAATTAATTGTAATGCAGTTTAATTTTTATACAAATTTATATTCTTGAATATTAGAGTAAATACTCTTTTTATTTATGTAAATAATTGCTATTAATAAATTAAATAAAAAAATAGTTATGTCATTTACTACTTACTATATGCATTTGATGTTTTCTAGCGTTCCGTCCTTATTCAGTTCTGAATTGATACTTTATATTTTACCAGTTTTAACAGTTTCAATATTGTTATTTAGCTTCAAACTAATGTTTTATAAAGCTCCAAAATTGAGAAGAGCTAAATAAAAACTATTTTGGATAATAGACTTTTCTTTCCTGCAACTGAGAGAAATAAAGATTCTATCGCAGAAGTATTATCAAGAATTCTTCTGAAAAGAGGTTATATTCTAGAAATTGGTAGCGGTAGTGGAGAGCATGCAATTAAATTTCAAAAATCCTTCCCAGAGTTAACTTGGCAATCAAGCGATCCGGAACTAGTTCATAGAAAGAGTATTAGTTCTTGGATTGAGCATGAAGAATTAAATTTTCAAATGCCTCAACCTTTAGATATTGATGTGGAGAAAATTCCTTGGGGAATACCATCTGAATTACTGAATTCTATTCAAGGAATAATATCTATCAATATGATTCATATAGCATCCTGGAACTGCACAAAATCACTATTTAACGAATCTGGCAACTTATTAAAAAATGGACAATTTTTGATGTTATATGGGCCATTTAAAATAGATGGTAAGCATATTAGTCAAAGCAATCAATTATTTGATATTTCCTTAAAAATGCAAAACGAATCATGGGGTGTTAGAGATTTAGAAGAAGTTAGTGAAGAAGCTAACAAGAATTATTTCATTGAAGAGGAGCTTATTCCTATGCCTGCTAATAACTTTTCGGTAATTTACAGGAAAGGATCTTTATAAGGGATTATGAATAATTTTTTTTTGTAAAATTTTTATAAACTAAAAATTCATTAATTCAAATTACACACTTTATTAATTTATAAAATTATTTTTTCAGCAGTTTTAATATCTTTTTAAAAGAAATTATATTGATAACTGCCTGCTCCATTCTTTATGCTTCGCTTCTAAGTCTGATACTTTATCTCCTAAACTTAATTGCTTTTCTAATAATTGCACTTTGGTAAGTGTTACTTCCTCAGAATAAAACTTGATTGGTTGCTTACCGTGTAGGTTGTCTCCACTCATAACTACAAAAAAAAGAATCAATTTCCAATTAAGTATTTAAGATAAAAAAGACTTACTTTCTAATTCTTTTATATTATTTTCAGATTTGCGCAAATTAATGTGATAATAGATTAGTTTAAAAAAGTTGTTTTAATAAGTTGTTTTAATCTTTTTTTTGTAAGAGGATTGCCAAATATATCTTCCTTCATCGACATCTGATTTTACCGCAATACAATTACAAGCAATATTCCATAAAGCTTTATGTATTGGATCGGGATTAAAAAGATAGGCTTTATTGAATGCTTTTCTTATTTCAAGAGTAGCCTTGGTAGCATGATAGTGCGGAATAGTTGGACATACATGATGAACTACGTGACTTGAACCAATATTATGATGAAGAATATTAATAATCTTCCCATAAGGCCTATCAATGGAAAGAAAGGCTCCTCTCATAAAAGAAAATTCTGAATTAGAGAGGTGTGGAACGTCTGAATCTGTATGGTGAAGCCAAGTATATATAACTAACCAACAATTAACTACTAATAAGGGTCCAACATACATTCCAATTATTGGAAAGAATCCATATTTGACAATAAAAATAATAAGTCCAACTATTACTGCAGCTACACCAATATCTGAAATCCAAACTTTTTTAGCCCATACAGCAGGCCATAATGTTTTAGAAAAAGGTTTTCTTGGCCAAAAATGATTTGAAGTTCCATATTTGAGCCCACCTGTACTTCCTGATAATAAGTAAGCAGGCCAACCAAAAATAAGATGTAGAACTAATTGGAGAATTCCATACTTAGTTTTACCTAATTTATTTGAGAAAGATAGTTCCTTTTCACCTCCAACTTTTTCGCTAATTCCGTTCCCATCAATAACTATGGGCACGTGAGTTTCTCCATTAGTTATATGATTGGTGAAACGATGATGGACTGCATGTGAACGTTGCCAAGAGAAATACGGAACTAATAATAATGAATGAAGTAAATATCCAGTAATGGTTTCCAAAGTTTTATTTTTTGAGAAGGCTCCATGACCACATTCATGGGCAATTACCCAAAAACCCATAGCAGTGGTTCCTGATAAAAGTGCATAAAGGATCCAAATCGGGATCATTCTTTGACTAAAAGGAATTGTTAATCCTATTGCGACAACAATTGCCTGAATAATGATTGATTGTAAAAGATAGCCTAATGAAGTTATTGTTTGAGATTTAAAGCAGTTATTTGGAATAACACTTTGAAATTCTTTCATGCTTGGAATATCACTCATCTTTATTTCAAGTGCTTGACCTTTAAGGCCAGAAAATTTAATATCGCTCAAATTATTGTGGGTTAGGATTTAGTTTTTAATAAATTTTACTTTATATAATTTATTATCCATCAAAGATTCTTTTTATGAAAGTAATATGTAGTTTCAAATGTTCAAATAGAATTAATTTGGGCAATTTTTTGAAAATTAATAAACATTTTTAAATCTTCATAAGTCACACATTATTTGTAAATAATTAATATAAATTATTTTATGGTAATCAATAAAACTAAATATAGAAATAAAGTAGAAGTAATCGCGAAGGCAGAAAGAGGTAAGATTAGACCAGTATTTAGCCATCTAAAAAATCTAATTTTTCTGTTAATTACTTTTACCATTATTTCAAATGAGCTAATCCAAACTTATTGGAGCACTAAGGCTACAACAAATAAACTTAATAAATTTCAATAACAAACAAATATTTCATATTTCTAATTTAGAATAAGTTCATCTGATTAGTAGGCTTTTTATTAATTTCTTCTGATATCCATCCAGAAGATGACCATCCCAACATTATGGGGATTAACCCTTTTAATTCATGAGCATCCTTAACCTGTTCAGTCCATTGTTCTTCGTAACCATCAGGAACAATAACTGGCATACGATGATGTAAAGGTTTTACTAAATCATTTGGTTCAGTTGTTAAAATACAGCAACTTTCTAACTCTGCTCCATCAGGTGAAGACCATTTGCTCCAAATCCCTCCTAACCAAAAAGTTTCATAATTCTCTTTCCTAATACGATAAGTTTTTTCAAAAAAACCACTTGCTGGTATTAAACATCTTTTATGTTTCCAACTTCCACTAAATAATTTTTTCTCTTCCACAGTTTCTGATCTTGCATTAAATGGTCTGGGTCTTGCCTTATCAAAAGGATCTTTAGCCCAAGGTGATATAAAACCCCATGACATAAAAGTTGTCTGAATTTTTCCTTCATTTTTAATTACAAGGACTGGATCAGTAGGTCTAATTAAATTCTGTGTCTCGTATTTATTATCAAGCCCTCTTGGATAGTCTTTTTTTAAAACTTTTGGTAACTTATCAAATTTAGTTTTAAGTTCAAATCTTCCGCACATATTAAATATTAGTGTTTGGGTTTTAAATTTTATTGGAAATTTATTTGATTGATTTAAAATCCTTTATATAACTTTAAATAATAAATAATTTCTGATAACTCATTAACTTTTTGAATCTTTTCTTGGTTAAATTCATTTATTAATTTATTTAGTATCTCATTATCTTTGGAAAAAAACATTAAATTACATTCCGCTTTTAGTCCTGAGATAGATCCTGCATATGAGTCTTCTATGACCCAAGATTTCCTTGGATCTACATCCAATATTTTTAAAGCTCTCAAATAGGGATCAGGTGAAGGCTTGCCATTAGAAATGAACTTATCATCTCCAAGAACCTTTGTCTTGAACAAATTTAGCCAGGGATTTACAGAGCATTTGATTTTAAAACTTTCACTACTACTACTTGTTACTAAAGCAATAGGTAAATTTGTATTTATACAAAAATTGATTAATTCTATTGCTCCCTTAAAAGGTTTTGCTTTAGTGAGTACTTTATCTACTTTTAATTTTTGAATAATGAGTAATTCTTCTAATGAGCTTTCTTCCTTTATCCATTTAAGGACTTTTTTTGCACAATCTATTCTCCTTCTTCCTTTTAATTCTAATAATTTATCGATTGATAAAGAGTGATTATATTCTTTTGCGGTTTCACTCCAGGCATTAGCTAGTAATGGTTCTGTATCTAATAGAACACCATCTAAATCAAAAAGAATTGCTTCTGGTAATTCCATCTTTGTTGAAATATTTTAGATAATATCTTTATTTAATATAGTCTTTTTTTATTCCGGTATTTAATTACTTTTTGTCTTTCAACAATAATATTTTAGAAATTTGGATTAATTTTATAAGCCACGAACGTATCTTTTAGGGGGCAATGATTGCTTACGTGGCTTTACTAATATTGGCAAAATAATAACTCCGACAGTAAAAACACATATTGGAGCAACAACCATGAGTATAGATTCTAGAGACATTAATTTATTCTCAAATTTCTCTTACTAATAGCATTATTTATTTTTTTAGTCATGCGTATATATATCTAATAAGGCTATATCTTTACAACTTTTTATATTGTTAAGGAAAAGCGAAAAAAATATTAAATATGAGAAGTTCTTTAGATTTATATCCTAGATAACACCTAGTAAATTTTAATTGAGGAATTATTTTTATGAATCAAGATAAAAAATGGATGTTAATGACTTACTACTGCCCAACTCATGGAGATGCAGGAAAAGTAGAACCTATGCAAGTGACAAGGCAAGAAATTTACAGCAAATTATATGATAAAACTGAATCTAAAAAGGAAATTACATAATCTAAATTTTCAAAAACAGGTAAGTAAAGCTTGACATGGATCTGTATAAATACTTTTAATACAGTGTATCTTAAGGGACCAAAACGTACGATATGCTTTAGTTCAACCCATCATTACTCTAGTCAAAGGAAGTGGCTTGAGCATTTTTAGGAGACTGCATTATGGTTTACATGTATTTAAACGGAACTCATTTGTTTATTGCAAAGTAATTAATAATAAATTTGAAAAATTAACTTATAAAGGTTTAAGTTACTTTTGTAACTAAATTGAAGATCTTAAGTTTTACAAAACAAAAAATAAAATTTAAAATTCGTTTTTTGATAATTTATTAGAGTCAATTATTTCCCATGCTTCTGATGCTGTATCAGCATATTTAAAAATTTTTAAATCTTCTTCGCTAATAAGCCCGAAATCAGAAAGGAAGTCAAAATTAATTAAATTATTCCAATATTTCCTGCCAAATAAAATTATTGGAATTTCACTTTTCATTCCTGTTTGTCTAAGTGTTAATAATTCAAATAATTCGTCTAATGTCCCAAATCCTCCAGGAAAAAAAACAGCAGCAACAGAGCGCATTACAAAATGAATTTTGCGTAATGCAAAATAATTAAATTTAAAACAAAGTCCAGGAGTTATAAAAGAATTTGGGAATTGTTCATTCGGTAACTGTATGTTTAAACCAATAGACTTACAGTCTGCTTCAAAAGCACCTCTATTAGCCGCCTCCATAATTCCTGGTCCACCTCCTGTTACTATTACATGAGAATTGCATTTATCATCTTGATTATTTATTGAAGCTAGTTTTGAAAATTCTCTTGCGGATTCATAGTAATGACTCATAGAGAGTAAATTTTTTAACTTGTTAAATTTATTTTTAAATTTAATAGATTGAGGATATTTTTCTAATAAGTTTTTTACTTCATCGATTTTGCTCTGAGCTGATGATTCTTCGACAATTTTTGCACCTCCAAAAACGATAATAGTTGAGATGATATTTTGTTCTTCTAGTACTAATTCAGGCTTAGTTATTTCCAGCAGCATTCTTACACCTCTCATTTCGTCACTTCTAAGCAAATTAAGATCTTCCTGTGCAAGTTTGTAGGAATTCGAATCAAGAATTAAATTTAGATTTTTTTTTCTTTTATCAGTATTATTGAGCTTTTTGAAGTCATTAATATTGTTAATCATGGATTCAAGAATAAATATGATTTTTATATAGAGAATGGATCTTTTTACTAATAGTTATTTAAAAAATATTAAATATAGTTTTTCGTATACCTATTTACCTATTCATCTAAATCGCATGTCAATTCACATTGATTCAGTTCAGAGGCAGAAATTCTATCCAAAATTCTCAGCATATCAATTTCAGAAAGATCTCCATTAGAGTTCCACTTTAGAGTTGTTTTTCTTTGAAGAGAATGTCTTTTATTCATTTTTATTTCCTCCCTTAAGATGAATTTCTAGACATCTAGTAACACATTCTTGATGTCCATCAACAATGCTGCATTCACTAATGCATTCAAAATAAGAATCTATGGTATCTTTTGCTGTTATTTGATTCGAAGAAAAAAACAACTCATCCATAATTTTTGTCCCTTAATTTGGAATGAGATATAGCATGACTTTAAAAAATAATTTTTGCTTTGTTAAGAAAAATTGGATAAATAAGTATTAGTTACTAGTCTTAAGTTTGAATTTTATAAAAAGGTAAAATCTTTTCCCCCACCTTGTTTTATTGGATCTATTAAATACTTAAAAACTTAATTTTAATAATTTAAATTTTTACTTTTAGGTTTATTTTTTAGTAACTTCTCTGATTTAGATTTATAACTATCTGGGTCCCAATTTTGTTGGATATCTTTAATGAAATCAAAAATAAATTCATTAGGACATTCAAGTTCTTTGTGAAGATCATTTAATTTTTGATGTATGTATTTTTTAGTGCAAGAAATTAATCGATCTTTTTGATAATTTGTAGGTTGCCATTTTTTATTATTCATAAAGGTTATTTTCTACTTACTGATTTTTATATTCCTCCTATTGATATTAAAAAGTAAATCAGCATAAAGACTGATTTACTTTTTAAAAATTTCGTTAGATGATAATAATGTACTTTTTAGATTTTCAAATGAGATCAATTATTAGTTGGCTTTCTAAAATGTTAGAAAGCATGGCAAATGCCTTTATTCATCCTGTTAAAAATGATTTACCCCCATCTATTGGAGCTCACGCTTACAGTAGCATTCCTCTAAAAAGGAAAATGCGAAGAAGACTCAGCTAGTATTTAATTGGAATTAGATTCTCGTTCTTGCTGTCCCAAATAATATATCTAAAACAATTTGGGAAATCACTTAATTTGAGAACTTTTGATTTTTGAAGTAAATGTAAATTTGCTTTATGACAAGCTCTTAAATTGTAATTAGGAATTCTTTCGGATAGATGATGAATGCTATGGAACGAAATATCAGCTAAAAACCAGTTTAACCAATTTGGGATATCTAAATTGCTACTACCATAAATAGCACCTTCGACAATATCCCAATTTTTTGTATTACTTGCATATGCATTTTCATAGTTATGTTGTATAAAAAAGATGCATATGAAAATTGCTGCTGAAAAAGTTAATATTAGAGAATAAAAAGTTAAGAAAAAAGCAGCTCCTAACCATTTACACATAATTATCCATCCACTTATCACAATAATATTGTTTGCTATTAGATCAAATAATTCATCAAAATTGTCTCCATAGTCAGAGAAAGGAGGCTTAATTCTCGATTGAATATTTAAAAGTCCTAAATAATTTCTTTTTTTTAATTTAATAAAAGTTTCTTGAATTAACGATTTTATAAAATTAATAATAATTAGAATTAACCCTAATCTAGCTTTAATAACTAAATAAAAGAAACCACCAGGAAAAAGCATTAACCAATGCCTACTTACCTTATAAATAAGTTTTTCTCTTTTATTAAGAGCCTCATAATCTTCTAGGCTTAAAACATCTACAGGACCTTTGTAAATTTCCCAATTCCCATTATTCCTATGGTGGAATGCATGGTCATTAGCCCAAGGTTTATGAGGTATCCCATTTAATAAACCCAGACAAAAGCCAAAGAAGTTATTCAAAGAACGTTTTTCAAATAAGGAATTATGCCCGCAATCGTGCATTAATGAGAATGTTCTAGAAGATAAGAGGGTAAGAAAAAAAAGAATGGGAATTAGTAAAACCCCTTTTGTAATTTGTAAAAGAGGAGAATATACAATTTTAGAGACAATAAACCAAAGAGAAATTATCGGTATAAGAGTAGTTATTAACTGATAACAAGCTTTGAAATTATTTCTTTTAAGAAATGGCTTTAATATAAAATCTGACCTCTTGATTTTATTCATATAAACTTTTCTTTAATCCTCTTTAGTTAGGATAGCTTAGTTATTATTTATCGTGGCAAAGTTTTCAATTTGCCGATATATGAAAACTATAGCCAATACTTCGTTATTGATTCATTTGATTGGAATTTATTTTATAGAATTACCCATATCTATTAAAGTTTTTTCTAATGAAATAGGTTCCCAATTATATATAGAAATAGTTTCCGTAATATCAGCGCCATAAGATCCTCTATTAACCATGGCAGCCATACTTCTCATCTCTTTATTAAATGGTGCTAGAGAATTTATCATTTTTGTAGGGAAAAAGTTTTGAGGTGCTTTCTTGTAGCCATTTTTTCTTAAAATATTAGAAATTTCCATAATATTGATCCCTTGAGGAGAAGTCGCAATTATTCTTTTATTATCACTTTGGTTTTTTCTAAGAGATTCGACATGTAACTTGGCGACATCTCTTACATCTACGACAGTAAAATATGCATCTGGTAGTGCTGGAAATTTACCATTAATCATTTTTGAAATAAGTTCTGCCGAAGCACCATCAGTATCATCACTTAGCAATGGACCAAAAACCATCCCAGGATGAATAGTTGTCATTGAAAAAGAGTTTTCATTGTCATTATCAATAAAATCCCATGCAGCTTTTTCTGCAATTGTTTTACTTTTTACATATGCACCCACGTTTTTTGTTGTATCTGTCCAGTCTTCAGGCGAGCATAACTGCTTGTCATGCCCATATGCAATTGCAGCCATAGAAGAAGTTAGGACAACTTTCTTGACTTTAGACGAATTTTTTGAAGCATTCAACGCTCTTAAAGTTCCCTCTACTGCAGGATTGATAAGAATAGATTCCTTTTTTGGCTCTTCGATAGTAAAAGGAGATGCAACATGAAGAAGATAATCACAATCAGAGGCTGCCTCATCCCATCCTTCATCATCTAGAAGGTCAAGTTTACAAAATTCCAGCTTATGATTATCTGAATCTTTATCAAGAGATTTTCTTACTTCATCTTCTCTATTCATATTTCTTAGAGATCCTTTGACAAGATAACCTGCTTTTATTAGCTCATGTATGCAGTGAATAGCAATAAACCCAGTTGCACCAGTAACTAAAACTTTTTCCAAAATAATTTTGTTTTATTTCTACTTTTATTATGATCTATTAGTCTGCACAAAAATACAAAAGGTTTTTAATTTATATAGTTTTTAGAACTTTATGTTGAACATAATTATTTAAGAATTTAAAAACTAAAGAGTTGCTTGAATATTATTTTAACTGCCATGATATCTACTATTTCTTCTGGGGCGATCTTTTTGCTCCGCCTTGTTAACTCTAATTTCTCTACCCATCCACTCGACATCTTGTAAATCATCAATCGCAGTTTTCTCTGAGCTTTCGCTAGTCATTTCAACAAAACCAAAACCTCTTTTTCTTCCTGAATCCCTCTCCAATGGAATTGTACATTTTGTTACTTCACCATAAGACTTGAAAAGGTCTTTAAGATCTTCCTCTTCAGTTTCCCAGGATAAATTTC